>JAJYFQ010000011.1 GCA_021785375.1 Microcaldota archaeon
CTTGACCTCTATATGGTGTTCAGTCTTCTGTGCGTGCCGAACCTCCGCCTTCTTTACTTCGGGCTTCGGCTCTGCCTTTCCAACTTCCTTGTGCACTTCAACTTTCTGTTGCGTGTGCATCTTCTCGTGGAAAACTGGTCCTTCCTTGGCAACCTCTGCGTGTTCGTGTTCTTCTCTTGGTGTCACGGGCTCTGGCGTCTTCTGTTCAACAATGGGTGCCTGCCCCTCCATTGCCTCAGTGGCCTTCAAGGCTTCAGCAACAGGCGCGTCTGCCTCTGCCTGCTCCTCCTTCTTTACCTCCTCTTCCTCCTTCTTCGTGATAGAGCTGATAAAATTAGAGAACTTCTTCTTCAGTCCATCAAACATGGAACTACCTACGCCTGCCTAAATGCGGCGAGCTTGTACGAGATGTCGAAGAGCTCCTTCTCTACCTTCTTCCTCTCATCGACCAGCCTGGAGACCGCCGCATCGCCTCCCTTCACTGTGGCCTGGAGAAACTCCTTTGCTTCAGGGAGCGGCTTCTCCACCAGGTAGCCTGCACCCACGTACGTTATCATCTTGTCCAGCTTCCCTATGTTGGCCTCTATGTAAGCGCCTCCATCCGCGTTCAGCAGTATGGTCTTGTTCTCCATGCTCGATGCCCTGTCTATCATGTCCATGTTCCTCATCACCGCCTCCTTGGCCATGTTGTATGTCGCTATCTGCTCATTCAGTATGTCGTACCTCTGGGTGTACACGCCCTGGAGGTACTGAAGCTGCGCCACCATCTCCTGCATATCCTGCTGTGATGTTTTGTCGTCTGACATAATTAGACCGCTTATAGACTAAGATAAAGTGTGCAAGACTATATAAACATTACAATGCATTGGGGGTACTATGGAAATTCAGGAAACAAGCGAGTACATGGTAGTGTACGGATGGGCAATTCTGGCTATGTCCGCTCTGCTCGGTTCATTCTACGCGCTGCACATCTTTCCGTAACCAGATTCTTACAGATACATTACCAGTCTATTGAAATCGCCCCGTTTGCGATACACCGTAGCAAGGATTTTAAACCCCTCTACTGCTATACTACCATGCGACTTCAATCCGCAATGGAGTACCTGAACCTTTTGGGAAAAGGTTCATCAAAACTGCAGAGCGCAATGGAGTACCTCATGACCTACGGCTGGGCCATTCTCATAATCGCGGTCGTCCTCGGAGTCTTGTACTACCTCGGAATCTTCAACTCTGCGAACCTCGCCCCGCGACTTCAGCCCGGCTCGTGCCACGTCGCGCGGACAGCTGCCGGGGTGCAGAACTTCGGGGTGTGCGCTGGCCTTCCGGAGTTTGTGGGGCAGTTCAACGGCCAGAGCAGCGATGTTGCAATCCCATCATCCGCAAGCCTTAATCTGACAACCTCGCTGACTATCTCAGCATGGATATACATGAATTCAATAGGCTCAAATCAAAACATCATCCAGAAATGGGTCAATACGTACAACCTTGTAATTAGTCCCAGCAATCAGCTTCGGCTTGAACTTACACAAACTGGCGGAACACCAATTACTGACCTTTTTTCTACCTCAACCTTACAGGCAGGGCAATGGTATTATGTAGTCGGAACCTATAACAGCAGTCTATCCTCAAACAACATGAATCTCTATATAAACGGAGTGCTTGTTGGTTCCAAGAACTTAAACCCAACTCTTAACATAGATGCCTCACCACTTTATATAGGAACGCAAGGAGGGGGCAACTTCTATTTTGGTGGTGCAATCTCTAACGTTCAAGTCTACAACGCCTCCCTCTCCGCCGCAGAGGTCAAGGCTCTCTACATGGAAGGCATAGGCGGCGCTCCGATAACCCCGCAGAATGTCGTCGGATGGTGGCCCCTCAACGGCGATGCGAACGACTACTCCGGAAACAACAACAATGGCCAGTCGACCAACGTTCAGTACACCAACACGTGGCTCAGCACCTACAGCGCTCCGTGACGGCACTGGCTCATGCTGTTGCCAACACCCACACGACGTATCGGGTGGGCATCCTTGCAGATGCCTTTCCTGGCTGGGGCTTCTAAGATGGCAGTCAATACAAGAGTCCGAACAGAAACAAAGGTACCTTATTATCGGAAAAGCTCGCCCCGTCTACGGCAATGTAGTCTGCCGTGTTAGTCCTTTTATATTCCCCTCCAACCTCCACCGTCTTCCCGTCGACCTTGAAGTCTGGGGTCTTCTCGCCGCGTTCTGTCTTGAAATAACCCTCCACATCGACGCTGTTTGCAAAGAACTCCTCGCGTAATGCACCGATATCCGTCTTCCTTCCCACCATCTCATTAAGCGCATATCTGAAGGGTATCCGCATATATATCTTGGGCTCTTTCCTGAACCCCGAACCTACGGGGAATATCTGCTTCAGCAGTCCGACTTTCTCAAGATCAGAAAGCAGCCTTATTACGGTGGCCTTGCTTATTCCCAAATAAGTCGCAAGTTTTGTATAGCTGCCTTCATACGGACCCGAAGCGGCGATCTTGTAAAGAAGCTTGTAGATGTCGTTCTCGATCTTCACATCCAATTCCCTTAAGTGTGTCAGATCTACGGTTATTATCTTTTCGAGGGTATTTGATATTGGTTTTGGGAACTCCTTCTCGATCCCTTCATACAGCACGCCCCCATACCTGTAGTACTCCTGCAGGAATTCCATCCACCTCCTGTTCTTTACTGCAATGGCCTTCCGCCTTTCTTTATCCAGTAGGTCTTCAAGCCCCACTCTCATTATCGCTGCGCCTCTCTTTATATTAAGATATTCCCTGAATGAAGCCGGTTTGAGTTCATGCAGTATGGCTCTCCTACTCAGGTCGGCTCCCTTCCTCAATTCCATTGACGAGGAACCGCTGAAATAAAGACTGCACTTATCCTCATCGTACAACGTCTTTAAGTCGACCGTCCAGTCTTTGCGAGAGTGGACTTCATCTATGAAGATGTTTTCATACCCCCTGGCAATGACGTGGTTGACGATGTCGTACAGCGAGTCCTGCAAGAGATACTTGGCATCTGCGGGAATGTAAATCGAATTGCTCCTCTTGCCTGCAAGCTGCAGCAGCATAACTGTCTTTCCTATCCCCCTAAGGCCATAAACCCCGTTATAAAACCTGTCCGACGCCTTGTCAACAGAATCGAAAAGGTATCGATGGAACTTGTATGCCTTGGCCCTCTCAATGGCTCTCTCGCTGGCAATTACCAGATGCGAGAATATCTCCTCTTCCATAATGCTATTATCCGGTAAACACATATAAACATTTTGTTCAATAAAATGAACATAATGTATGTACTACGTTCATGTCAATTCTGACAGCCAAATGTCGTGCATGCCATATTTTGAGAACCTACGGCAGCTGGTTGGGATGCAAAATCTTATCGGCTGGTGGCCCCTCAACGGCGATGCAAACGACTACTCAGGAAACAACAACGGCCAGGCTACGAACGTGCAGTACACGAACACGTGGATCAGCACCTACAGCGCGCCGTGACAGGCATGACCAGAAGAAACGAATTTAAACCTTCCAAGTGATTCAATACCATGCGACTTCAATCCGCAATGGAGTACCTGATGACCTACGGCTGGGCCATACTGATCATCGCAGTGGTCCTCGGAGTCTTGTACTACCTCGGAATCTTCAACTCTGCGAATCTCGCGCCCCGGCTTCAGCCGGGATCGTGCCACGTGGCAAGGACAGCTGCCGGAGTGCAGAACTTCGGGGTGTGCGCTGGCCTTCCGGAGTTTGTTGCGAAGTTAAATGGTGTGAACAGTTATGTTAGTGTGAATACCGCCGCAAGCCTGAATTTAAAGTCTGCGTTCACGTTTGGGGCATGGGCCTTGCCTGTTTATAAGTCTAGCACAAATTTTGAGATATCCGAGCGGTCTGGATTTGATGCTGTGGGGCTCATAGCTTCTTATTCATCAAGTTATTTCAATTTTGGCGGGTCCCTTTATAATAATGCCAATAGCTATTTCTTTGAGAGTGCGGAACGACCTTATGGTCAGTGGTATTACGTCACGTATTCGTATAACTCAACCAGCGGAGGGGAGTTATACGTCAATGGCCAATCCGTATATCACCAGTCAACGACCGGAAACAATAACCTATTTACAACCCTTTTGATAGGGGAGTCTTCCCTTAGCCCAACTTTCTTTAACGGATCACTATCCAACGTCCAGATCTACAACGCCTCCCTCTCCGCCGCAGAGGTCAAGGCCCTCTACATGGAGGGTATCGGAGGCGCACCGATAGTGCCCCAAAACATCGTCGGATGGTGGCCCCTCAACGGCGATGCGAATGACTACTCCGGAAACAACAACAACGGCCAGTCAAACAATGTGCAGTACACCAACACGTGGATAAACAGCTACAGCGCGCCGTGACGTCCAGAATCAGAGTCCCAGGCCTTCCGCGATCCTCGCCATCTCGAATCCGGTCGTCTCCGATCCTACGAGAAGTCCCCTGGAGTTCGATATCGCGGAGAGCCTTATGCTGAGCGAACCAAGGTTTGCCGTAGACTGCGAATAACTGCTGATCCGCTTCGCCACCGCCTCTATCTCCTGCTCTGAAGCCCTGTTGTTGAGCACAATTCCCTTGTTCGTGAGTATGTTGCTCGCACCAACGGTCGGTAGCCCCCCTATGTCGAGTTTCAAGGTCTCAACGCCAAGCGCGTCACCTATCCTCTTCTCTTCCTCTCCGCTGTAAGCGGAGTTCACGAGCGCGATCTTGTCGTTTGCGAGTATGTTGTTCCCTAGCGCGTTGAGGTCTGTCCTGAACGCCTCGACCCTTACGTTCGGAAGAAGGCTCCTCGCGTTCTTCAGCTCAAGATCAGTTGTTATCTCAGGGAGCAGAACCGCGTTGCTATTCGCCACCGCATACACCCCTATCAGGTCAGACCCGTCTATGGAGATCCTTGCGGTGTCGACGCCTAGGAACTCGTTTACCATCTTCTCATTGCCGGCACTCAGGCTGTTTCCTATTAGTGAGAATGAGTCAGTGGCGAGCCCGAATGCGCCTATGAACGAGTTGCCCCTTACATCGACCTTTCCTACTCCCATTGCCTTCCCGGATTTACTTTGCGATAGGCGCTCCCTCCTTCTTTGCGTCCTCCTTTTTGGGCTGCGCCTTCTTCTCTGGCTTTGCTGCTGGAGCCGCTGCCGGCTTCTGCTCCGCCTTCTTTCCTTCGACCTTCTTCGAAATATCCTTCTTTACCTCCTTCTGTATCTCCGATGCGGCCTTTGCCGTGGTCGCCTCTGCTGGGGCCTTTCCTGTTGCCGGCGCAGCTGGCGATACGACCTTTATGTTCTTCGCCGAGGCCTGCTGCGGCTTCTTGGGCGCGTCTGCCCACTCCGCCTCGATCACATCCCCGACCTTGTTCACTGAGACCTTTATCGGAGCGTACCTGTTGAGTGTGTTGGCTCCAATGTGCTCGTTGAGGTTCTGGTTTATCTTCACCGAGTCTGGAGACGAATTGGTGTGCCTGGCGATCTCCTCCCTGAGGTAGCTTATCGCCTTCCCGTGCCTCCTGCTCTCGTGTATCTTCACGAGCTTCTTCCGCAGGCTTATCGTTATCACTCTCGCTGCCATGTTATCCCTCTATCCTGAGCTTCCTCCTCCTCCAGTTCCTCTGGTGCTTGTTGTACTGCACCCTCCTGTGCGTCCTTATCATAGCGAGAGCAGGTATCCTCCTGTTCCGCTTGAGCATCTTTCCAAGCCTCCTCTTCTTATTCGCGCTCTTCTTTCCCATGCAATCCATCTCATTTGTGCCTGAACTCGATCTTCGGTTCCGGCCTGTACGTGAGCTTAGCGAGTATGCCCCTCAGCTGCTCGTCCGTTATCTTCGATGATGCCCTCCCGCTCTGCGCGAGTGAGATCACGATGTCGACGATCCTGGAGTACAGTTCCGCGTTAGCCATCCTTACATTCATTAAGCGTTCATAAGCATCGGGTGTCAGGAACTTCTTCAGGAGCTCCTTCTTCTGCTGCTCCATCTGCATCTGCTGCAGCCGTTTTGCGTAAGCCCTCCTGAGCTTATCATCGTCACCGGACTCCTGTTCCGCAGCCACGATCAGGCACCCTTGGCTATCTCATTTGATATCTTGTCAACGAAAGATCTTCCCTGCTTTGTTATGGCCCTGCCCTTCGCGTCCTTCTTCACGTACCCGAGCTTCTCGAGCGAGTCGAACGCGTCCTTTATCACGCTGCCCCCGGCCCTGTAATGGTGGTGCCTGTGCACGACGTGTCTCTTCCTGTTCCCGTATCTTGTCCTGAGCGCCGAGACGCCGATAGGCCCGTTGAGGTACACCTGCCTGAGTATCGAGGCGCACCTGACGAAGTAGAAGTCCGGATCCGAAGGCACTCTCTCCTTGCCAGCGCCGCTCTTGACATACTCCGTGTACTTCGGCTTCTGAACTCCGTTGGCCTTGAGCTTCTCCGAAGCCCTCTTTATGAAATCGCTTGCGTCAACCTCTAAGACATTTGCCATGAATGAACACCACAACAAACAGCGCTTCTATCCTTGTAAAAGAAGCTGTATTATATGGCACGGTAGCCTTTATATTCGTTGCTGTACTAATCTTATTGCTATTTATCAGAAGGAGAGAGCATGAAACTTACAATCATAGAGGACGAGCCAAAGAGCCTCGTCATAGAGTTCGACGGGGTTGACAGGAGCATACCGGACCTGATAAAGGGGAAGCTGATGGAGAGCAAGGACGTGGAGTTCGTCAGCGTGGTCAAGGAGCACTTCGAGGTGGGCAAGCCCCGCCTGGTCATCAAGTCAACGAAGAGCGCGAAGCCGCTTGTTCTTAAGGCGATCGAAGGTCTGGAGGACGACCTGAAGGAGCTCCAGTCCCAGGTCCCGAAGAAGTAATCAAATGAAAGAAGGGGTAAGGATCCTGGCGCTCGACGAGGCGCCGTTCAGGCGCGAAGACAGGAGCGTCATGGTCATAGGAACCATAGCGAGGCAGGACGTCATCGAAGGAGTCATCTCATTCTACGTAGAGAAGGACGGAACCGACTCCACGGACATGATAATCAAGAGGCTGAGTGGATCCAGGTTCGAATCGCAGGTAAGGATAATAGCGATAAACGGGATAACGCTCGCGGGGCTCAACATAGTCGACATCCCAAGACTGGCGAAGGAGCTGAAGGTCCAGGTCCTCGGCATAACGAGGAAGAAGCCGCATCCGGGACTGCTCAAGACCGCATCTAACAAAGTCGAGAACAAGAAGAAGGAGAGGGCGGTTCTCCTTGGCAGGGTCACCAGGGCCGTGAAGGTAATGAGATCCGCAGGATACTACGTGCAGTATGTGGGTCCTGCGCCTGTCGGCGAGACGGTAGAGAGAGCGGCCGGTTTCCTCAGACTCTCCCATCTCATTGCAAGCGGCATAGGATACGGGGTATCGAAAGGAAGGGTCTAGTCTGGAGATATCCTCTGCTCTGATTCTTTAAGTGTCTCCAACTCTGCCTGGAATCGTCTCGAAGCCTCCTTTGGATCGCTGCCAAGTTCCTCCCCATAGTAACGCCTGAGTAGCTCACGCATTTCCGGGCTCTGCTGTTCATTTCCGGGAAGCTGCCTCCGTGGCGGGGCTCTCACTATATCTGCCATATAATCCTCTTCCAAAGCTCTCTATTATACTGAACTGCACAGGTCGCCAAGATATATGCGCGGCAACATTCTTATAAGATGTACTGCCTATTCTAACCCGCTCTTCTCGGAGGGTATGTCGTGTGGAAGAGCCGGTCCTTGAGGCTCTTTACCTTCTGCAGGGTCTCCACGAGCTCGTCGTGCCTCTTCCTTCTGGCTATCGGAAGCCGCTCCATCAGGCTTGGTTTCCTGTTGGCGCTCACGAGACACTCCTCCAACCCATTCCTTATCTCGCTCTCCTCCTGGCTCAGGGTGTGGAAGCTCTCATTCCTTCTCAGGTCCCCCAAGGCAGGCATCACGCTACCCCTGATCATTGATACAAGGAGCTCGTGCCTCGCGCCCCTGTACACGCTGGCTCCCGGCATGGTGCCCGGGCCGGCCGAGCGCCTAAGCCTGGCGTGGTCTTGCATTACCATCTAATTCCCTCATATTGCCATGTCTTCCATGCCTTATAATCTTTTCCTCCAAAAAACGGTTTGCAGAATTGCCGTTTTATAACGTATATTATAAATTTTGTGTGAGTATATAATCAACATCTAGTTGTGTGATGGAGATGAGCAAGCAGGAAGAAGTCACTCTCGGCCTTATCCAGATGTCCTCTGCCGAGGACCCGGCAGCAAACCTCAAGAAGGCCGCAAAGCTGGTGGAGGAAGCGGCTGACAAGGGCGCGAGGCTCATCTGCCTCCCGGAACTCTTCAGGTCCCGGTACTTCTGCCAGGAGGAGGATCCAGGCAAGTTCAGCCTCGCAGAGCCCATACCTGGGGAGACCACCAATGTCCTGTCCGAAGTGGCGAAGAGAAAGAAGGTGGCCATAGTTGCCGGAATCTTCGAGAAGAGGGCGCAGGGCCTATACCACAACTCCGCTGCCGTGATAGACAGTGACGGCTCGATTGTCGGCAAGTACAGGAAGATGCACATCCCTGACGATCCGCATTATTACGAGAAGTACTATTTCACTCCTGGCGACCTCGGATTCAAGATGCACGAGACCTCTTACGGAAATGTTGGCGTTCTGATCTGCTGGGATCAGTGGTATCCCGAGGCGGCAAGGCTCACCGCCATGCTGGGATCGCAGATAATATTCTACCCGACGGCGATAGGGTACTTCCCTGAGGAGAGGGACTCGATGGAAGGCATGCGTGACGCGTGGGAGACGATCCAACGATCGCACGCGATAGCCAACGGCGTCTTTGTCGCTGCGGTGAACCGCGTCGGCACGGAGAGCAACACGACCTTCTGGGGATCGTCATTCGTTTCGGGGCCTTTCGGCCAGGTGCTTGCCCGCGCAGGCACGGAGAAGGAGGAGACCCTCATAGTCAGGTGCAACTTCGGAGACATAGACGAGACGAGGCACACGTGGCCCTTCCTCAGGGACAGGAGGATAGATGCTTATCACGGAATAGATTCCAGGTTCTTGGGGTAGGATTTCATGAATGCGGAGGTTCCATCTGGGCTCGGCTACAGGATGCCTGCGGAGTGGGGAGACCATGAGGGCACCTGGATCGCATGGCCGAAGAATGTGCTCTCATTTCCCGAGGACATACTGCCTTCGGCAGAGTCTGCATACGCCGAGATCATAAAGGCACTCTTCGGCAACGAGATCGTGCACGTGCTTGTGGACAGCGATGAATACGAAAAAAGGGCCACCAAGATCCTTGCGCAGCACGGCGTCATCGAGGACGAGGAAAAAATAGAGTTTCACGAGATACCTACCGCCGATGTCTGGTTCAGGGACTACGGACCGATATTCGTCATGCGCGAAGTGGACCACAACAGGGATGTTGCCCTGACGCACTGGGGCTTCAACGCATGGGGCAACAAATACGACGACCTCCTTATGGATGCGAATATTCCGGATCAGCTCCCGCTCGGCAGCATGCGCAGATTCAAGGCCCCGATGATCCTCGAAGGCGGTTCTATCGATGTAAACGGCCTGGGCACGTGCCTCACCACCGAGCAGTGCCTGCTCAACAGGAACAGGAATCCGCAGCTCGGAAGGAAGAAGATAGAGAAGAATCTCAGTGAATATCTCGGCGTTACTAACCCGATATGGCTCAAGGAGGGCATAGTCGGAGACGACACCGACGGGCATGTCGATGACCTGGCAAGGTTCGTCAATGCCGATACGGTGCTCTGTGCTGTGGAGGAAAACAGCGAGGACGAGAATTACATGGCCCTGCGATCAAACCTGGAGATTCTTGAGGGCTCCGTTGACCAGGATGGAAAGAAGCTTAAGGTCGATAAGCTCCCGATGCCCGGAAGGGTTGAGTATCATGGCCAGCGCCTTCCGGCGAGCTATGCCAACTTCTACATTGCGAATAACGTGGTCCTGGTCCCTGTATTCAGGGACAGGAATGATGCAAAAGCGCTTGAGGTAATAGGCAGGCATTTTCCTTATCGGAAGGTCGTGGGAATAGACTCACGAGCCCTTGTGGCTGGATTCGGGGCCATCCACTGCATGACCCAACAGGAACCTTCTTGAATATTTAGCCCGGAATATGGTACATGGCCTCAAAAAACCGGAACCCTCAAGGGGCTGGCTATCTTGGCGCAATGCTTGCCGGAATATCATCCAGGTCTGCAGCAACATCCAAGGTGCACAGGTCCTACAGGGATGGCAATGCGAGCGAGTCGGACTTCAAGGATGCCGTGGAGAAAGACTCGCGGGAGCTTGTCTCAGCGCAGAAAGGCTTTGCGTACGTATCCCAGGGGCAACTCGACTGGCTTGACATACTGAGGCCGATCACCAAGGCCTTCAGTGGGTTCGCATCAAGATCCTCATCGGGCGAAGATGCCGTCGGCCCTGTGACACGCTGGTTCAGGACAAACACCTTCTACAGAAAGCCTTCGGTGAACGGGAGGATAAGCTGCAACGGCGCCGAGCTTGCGGAGGCAATGCCTTCCGCTGCCGGCAACGGCATAGCCTTCCTTCCTGCGCCCTACTCATTCACAAAACTTGTCGAGAATACATTCTACGGCGACGAGAAGTCGCTTGCGATGGACTATTCCGCAGCAATATCAAGGAGCCTTCCCGGACTGCATGGGAAGGGATACCGCTGCACACTCCTTCTTGACCACTATGTCGGGTACGAGCAGTCTAGGGGAACCTTCACCGCTCCGTCATGGTTCGGCGCTTCCGTCTCGGCGATAAAGTCCGACGGGATGAAGATAGGCATCCACTTCCCGATGGCCGAGGCATCCCAGGCGATACTCCTTGCAAACTCTTCCGATGCAGATATCGTAGGCATAGATGCGGTCTTCAATGGCGAGGCCACGATAAACACCGAAAAGGACCTCCTTCTCGGGGTTGTCGACGGATCCAGGGTCGGGGTTGAGGATAAGTCGATGGTCGAGAAAACGGTAAAAGAGTTCATCGGGAGGTCGAACTTCTCTGGCAGATATTACATAGGCCCTAACGACAGGCTCTATGCCGTGCCGTTCGATGTTGCGTTACAGAAGATCGACCTCCTCTCGGGCATAAAGGGTGTATAATGTGGAAGAGATATTTGTAACGCAGGAGATAGGGAGCATCCAGAGGCCGCTCTGGAGGCAGAAGCTCTCCGGTCAGCCCGACAAGGGTACGGTATCCACTGCCCTGCTCTGGGGAGAGAGGCTCGGGGTAAAAGAGGCGTCAGAGCTCGCAAACAGGAAGGGGATAGGCCTTCTCCAGAAAAAAGGGGAGTTGACTGATCAAGAGAAGAACCGGATAATAGAGATATCCTCGATATACGCGATAAGGATGCAGGAGGTTGCCGGCCTTGACAGGGTCTTCAACGGAGAGCAGCCGCGCACGGAGATGTACGACTTCCTCGCCAGGTACGTTGAAGGAGTAAAGCCTGCGGGAATTCTCAATTCGTTCGACGCAAACTACTTCAGGAAGGGCATAGTCGATTCAAGAGTCTCGATAATGGAAGCGGG
>JAJYFQ010000123.1 GCA_021785375.1 Microcaldota archaeon
AAACTCTGTTGTCGTCCCCTTTCTTGCAGGGACGTCTGACGTTATCCTTCCTCCCCTCGCTCATAACCCTATTAGTAAATGTATCCTGATTTTATCATATATAAATTCTACTGATATGGCAAAATTAGGGAAATTTTCCTTCATTTTGCACGGATGCACCATGGAGCCGCAAAAATCGCCCTTTACGCTGGCTACATATGCAAAAGCAGAAGCTATATAATCCTTTTTATACAGATATATACCAGTCCTTCTCTGTTAGAGGATAAAGTGCTTATTTCCGGTGTTCAAACTTGGCTGCCCCCCGAGAGCTTATTCCCGAACATGAATTAGTCAGCGAGAGCGAGGTTAAGAAGCTGGTAAAGGATTACAACATCCCCCTCGAGAAGTTCCCGAAGATGGTAGCAAGCGACCCGCAGGCAAAGAAGCTTAACGCACAGCCGGGGCAGCTCGTTAAGATAAAGAGGCACGATCCGACGGGAAAGTACACTTACTACAGGTATGTTGTGCAGGGCTGAATCTGCTGTGCAGCCGCGGAAGCGGCACTGATATGATGGTGAAAAAATGAGCGACGAACATGATGTTTTCGAGTCATTCCTTCTTTCAAATTCTGTAGTCCAGCAGCAGATAGAGAGCTACAATAGGTTTGTAAGGATGGGAATGCAGCGCGTCGTCGACTCGCAGAGCCTTGTCGAACCTGATGTTTCCGGGTTCGCCATAAAGTTCGGTGCGATAAGGCTTGAGCCTCCGGTCATAATCGAGGCTGACAGTTCCACAAGGAGGGTCATGCCGAACGAGGCTCTTGCAAGGAACCTCACTTACTCCGCTCCCATTTACCTAACATATACTCCGGTAGTGTCAGGGATAGAAAAGACAGACGCAGCGGGAGAAGCTTTCGTCGGAGAGCTTCCCGTAATGGTGAAGAGCGATCTCTGCTACACCCACAACATGACAAAAGAGCAGCTTGCCAGCGAGGGGGAGGATTCCGACGACCCGGGCGGATACTTCATAATAAAGGGCACAGAGAGAGTCCTAATCGGCATAGAGGACCTTGCGCCCAACAGGATAATCTGCACTAAGGAGAAGAATAAGGGAGTCACCGCAAAGGTTTTCTCCACAACAGTAAACTTCAGGGCGCGCTGCAGCGTGACCCGCGACGACTACGGAATTTTCAAGGTCGTGTTCCCTACTATAACGAAGGGGATGGACCTGATTCTTATACTCAGGGCTCTCGGCATCCAGGTAAAGGACATGCTAGACGCTGTCACGAACAACGAGATAAGGAACGACCTGCTCCTCAACATAGATCTCAGCAAGGCTAAGGAGATAGGACCGTCAGATGCGATACTTGAGATAGGGCATATGTCTGCGCCGAACCAGGCGAAGACATACCAGGAGAAGAGGGCTGAGATGCAGCTTGACACCTATATACTTCCTCATCTCGGCACTAAGCCGAACGTGAGAAAGGAGAAGGCGATGTTCCTCCTAAAGATGGCGGAAAGGGCATCGATGGTTGCGTACGGGTATACAAAGCCGGACGACAAGGACCACTATGCGAACAAGAGGATTAAGCTTGCGGGAGACCTGATGGAAGAGCTGTTCAACAATGCGTTCAAGTTCCTGATAAGGGATATAAAGTATCATATAGAGCGAACAACAGCAAGGGGAAGGAAGCTGACAGTGAGAGGGAACATAAATGCAGACACTCTCACAGAGAAGATCCTTTACTCTATGGGAACCGGATCGTGGCCAGCAGGCCAGACTGGAGTCTCCCAAGTGCTTGACAGGACAAACTTCTCAAGCTCTCTCGCTCACCTAAGGAGGGTGAAGTCGCCTCTTGCGAAGAAGCACCCCCATATGATGGCCAGAGATGTCCATGGAACGCACATAGGGAAGCTCTGCCCAAGCGAAACTCCGGAGGGAACAGAAGTAGGACTCACAAGATATCTTGCGATCATGTCCAGAGTCACCGTAGGGGCTGACCTGAAGACTCTTGAAGAAAAACTCAAGGAGCTCAAGCTCCTGTAATTTGTGGTGTGGTACTAATGGTAAAAGAAAAAGAGCAGGCCGTCGTTTATCTTGACGGAAGGCAGATAGCCGTAGTCAAGGATGGGAAGGCGTTTGCATCGGAGATAAGGAAAAGCAGGAGGGCTGGTCTTATATCCGGAGAGATAAATGTTGCATACCACAGGAAGATAAATGAAGTCCATGTCAACGCCGACAGGGGAAGGGCGAGGAAGCCTTATATTATAGTAGAGGATGGGAAGAGCAAGTTCAACGATGAGCTGAAGGAGAAGCTGAAGAACAAGGAGATAGACTTCAACTACCTAGTAAGGAGGGGGATTATCGAATACCTAGACGCAGAGGAAGAGGAGAACATACGCTGCGCGCTCAGCGAATCGGAGATAACAAAGGAGACGACCCATCTTGAGATAGACCCGGCGATCTACTTCGGTTTCACGTTCAGCAGCAGCGTATTCCAGGAGCACAACTCTGCAGGAAGGCACCCGCTTTCCGGAAACTTCATAAAGCAGGGTCAGGGGCTCTACACTATCAACTTCAACAAGAGGTACGACGCACGCGCATACCTGCTATATTACCCGCAGGTCCCTATGGTGAACAGCACCGCTTACAGGGCGATGAAGCTTGGAAGGCATGCGAGCGGGCAGAACCTAGTAGTTGCGCTTTCCACCTTCTACGGATACAACATGCTTGACGCGCTAGTCCTGAACAGGGCGGCTGTTGATATAGGCCTTGGGCGCAGCATATTCTTCAGGACGTACACAGACGAGGAAAGGAGGTATCCTGGAGGCCAGCAGGACCACTTCAAGGTCCCTCCGGCCACGGCTGAGGGCTATCTCGGTGAGCACGCGTATTCAAAGCTTAGCGAGGACGGAATAATCGAGCCAGAGCTAGAGGTGAGGGAGGGGGACGCACTCATAGGAAAGGTCGCCCCGCCAAGATTCCTTGAGGAGCAGACAAGCTTCGGAGTCGGAGAGGAGAAG
>JAJYFQ010000124.1:0-763 GCA_021785375.1 Microcaldota archaeon
TCTGCAAACGCTTTCAAGTCGTTTTTAAATCCTGTCTCTATCTCAATATCAAAATCCTTAGTTATTATGTCCGGCTTGTCTTCCCCTGGCTTTGCCAGCTTGTAAGGTATATCCTTCTCTTCCAATTTCTTGGTTACTTCTCTCTCCATAAACCTATGAAGACCCGACATAGACGGGTCTTTCCTGTAATACAGCATCACCTCCCTGTCATCCAGAGCGATCGTCTGCCTTGCTATCATTCCCTCCTTCTGCAACACCCTTAGGGCCTTGCTCACGGCCAGCTTTGGCACGTCGTCCATGCCGTCCTGAGCTGATATGTCCTTGGCCAGCTTGGAGGGCCAGCTTGCCTCTTTTTCGAGCATTTTGAGCACCCGATCTCTGTAATCGAGCATTGGCTTCGGTTTGGCCTCAGTAGGGACATTTTCGGCCTTTTCCGGCCTTATGTAAGCCTGCGGGAGGTCGCGGAAGCCGGCTATGTCGGCCGTGTATATGGGCACGGAGTTGCGCACGTCGGGCATAGCAGCATCTATGAAGTAGCGGTCCCTTAGCTCGGAGGCCACGAATGGGAGGAGCGGGTTTATCTCCTTTAGGGCCCGCAAGTCCTCGTCGCTCTTGGTGCTGAACAGCAGTTGCACCGTAAATTGGTTGCGGATCGAGTGGCCGAGGTCGGTGTAGTTCTGGGTGCCGCACCAGAGCGCGCCCTTCGAGCGGATGAGCCTGGCGACCTCGCCGAAGATGGTAGCCTGCGACTTGAGGAGCCGGT
>JAJYFQ010000124.1:773-2993 GCA_021785375.1 Microcaldota archaeon
TGGCGCATGGGGTCGGCGCCCTCCTGCTCTATTGCCCCCCACTTCTGGCGGAGGTAAAGCTCGGCGTAGAAGTCCTTTGCCGACTCGTTTAGCCCGGAGAAGTCGAGCACGACGGAGCCGGAGAAGGAGGCGGTAGCGGTGGGGATCTCGAGGTCTGCGAGCTTCTGCTGGATGTAGGCCCAGGCCGAGGTGGCGACGGGATTTCGGGACTCCTTCCTCATGCCGAGCCCGATGGCCTCGCGGAGCTCTGCCCACGAGCCGGAGTTTTTGAGCGCGGTGCGGAGGAGGTTGGGCACCGAGGAGGCGACGACGCCCTGGGAGGTGACCGGATAGGTCACGAGGAAGGCCTGCACGAAGGCCTCCTTGTCGAGGAAGGGCGAGCCGGAGCAGTCGGCGATCGGGAGTATCGGGACGCCGAGCTTGAGGTACTCGTCGCCGGACTTGAAGGAGAAGATTGTCATCTCCGAGCCGGGGAACCTGCCGATGAGCCAGCGCATCATCGTGGACTTGCCTGAGCCGGAGCGTCCGGAGACGAAGATGTTGCGGTTGCCCCTGTCCGTAAGGTAGCGGTTGAGGTCGAGCCGAGCCCTGCGGGTCTTTGAGATCGCGGGGGCGTCGCGCACAAGCGCGCCGGATTCGGTGTAGTGCTCGGGCACGTGCGCGACGGCGCATTGGTAGACGCTCCCCTTGACGCTCCGCGCGCCAAGCGCGATCCAGAAGAGCGCATAGGCGACTATAAAGAGGGGCAGAGGCCACCCGGAGGGCAGTATGCGGAACGCGCCCAGAAGATAGAGCGCACCGCATACAGAGCTGACGATGACGAAGTGGTCTATCAGGTTAGGCCTTGCCCCTCCCGTAAGGGCCATGCTACTGCCTTACGCTGTACTGCGTGTCCCTGCGCCCTGTCCCCGTGCGGACTATGCGTACCGAGCGGCCTTTCGAGAGAGACTTCGCTAGCTCCCTGTAAAGCGTGGAACTCTCCTTGACGGCGAGATCATAGTCTTTGCCGTCGAGCTTCACGCGGAAGATCGCCTTACCGGGTATCTTCGCGCTGGCCCTCGGAGGAGCGTCAGCGAACTCCACCGCGCTCTCTCCCACCGGGAGTTTCAGGAAGGGCTTGAAGCCCCTCTCCTGCCACGCGGTCTCGCGCCTCTCATCAATCCTTGCGCTCTCGGCCCTCGCCCACTCCGCGAGGCCGTCCTGTGTCTGCTGTTGTTGTCCTTCCATTCCATGTACCTCTGCCTTTTACTTAGGTATATGGTATTGTAGTAGGGTAAAATATATAAAGGTATGGACGGCTAGTGGAAAACTATGTCAGTATAAATTCCTGAAGGATTATTTGTTAAAGTTCTATTTGTTCTTTAACCACAAGCGGATTCATTTATTTCTCCTTGATTGCCGGTAATATTCTATTTTCAAACGAAATGGTTTTGCAGAAAATTCAACCCCCTTTATATTCTTGCTTCCTAAATAAAATCTGATCGCCCCAAATATTAGTACAATGCCTAAAATAGAGATAACTAGAATTTCACGTACAATCAATAAGGCAACAAAGTCAGCAAGGAAAAAACCACTAAGTGCATATCCTATCAGGGCTGTCGAAGTGGGTGTCTTCATATTCTCCACCCACATCTTTTACAAGTTGTGGCAAGTCGATCGTTTTCTTCATTACAATTTGGGCATCGCTTCTTAGAGCCCAGCCATATTGCAGCCATGACTGCCCCGATTGCAACTATAACTGCAATTGCTTCGCCATTTCCTCTTGCCATCTAATTAACCAAATTCAATTTTTATGAAGGGTACAGGACCATTAGTACCAAAACTCAGCCTAAAATTAGCTGGCCCGCTCTTATTTATTATTATATGCAAATCAGAATCAAAGCGATCCCGGCTATAACCTACGGCTTTATACAGCCTGGTAAAATCGCGACTCAATAATTGTTCAGCAGTTTGGTCACGTCTGTTGCTATTTGCCAGATGTTTCCTGATTTTTATAATTCTAGAGATAAGGTCTCTCTCTTTTTGATTCATTAAATAGCCCCCCCCTCAGCCGAGTCGAACTCTATGTCTACAATTGCCACAAAATGCTACTGCCCTCGTGCCCCTATCCCTTCCGCGTTCATCAGCACCAAGATGCTGTTGGGTTACCTGTACACTTCCTTTACATCCGCAGTCGCATCCAAGTCTAGGCCCAAACCCTAAAAAACCAGACCTTTTTGT
>JAJYFQ010000125.1 GCA_021785375.1 Microcaldota archaeon
GTCCGATTCTCCCCATGTGCTCCTTGAGCCGCTCTATGCTTGAGAGTGAACTGTATACAAGGAAGATCGAACCGTCGTAATTAAGATGCTTCACGGCATCGTTGAGGAACCTTATTGAGACCTCGATCCCGTCCGCGCCGCCGTCCCACCACTCCCTTCCGCCCTTCGACGACGGTTCGCTTCGCAGATACGGCGGGTTGAATATTATCACGTCGAAGTTGCTGTCCAGCTTCTCGAACATGTCACTCAGGATGAACCTTGACTTGGCCCCTATCTTGTCGCTGTTCTCATCGAAGTTTGTCTCGGCGAGCTCCAGTGCATAAGGATTTATGTCTGAAAAGGTGAGCACCCCGACATTCTTCTCCTTCGCCACTGTGATCCCGAGTATGCCTGTGCCGGTGCCCATGTCCAGGACGTCGAGGCCCTTCTGCCTGAACTTCCTAACTTCCCTGGCTATAAACCCGGCAGCCATGTAGGAGTCGTCGGACGGCCCGTAGACGTTCTCGTATGTCTTTATGTCAAGGCCGTCAAACTCAACCATGCCATCACTCCTGCAATCCCATAAGAAAGGAAATAATCAAATAATCCGTCGTTTGCTGCGGTTACCTCAGGCCCAACGATCTCTCCGCCTCGCCGGAGTTCCTAAAGACCCTTGTCTCCAAGTTCTCCTCCAGCCATCTCCTGTCATCCTCAAAGTCGAGGCATGCAAGGTTGCTGCAGGCTGCAACTATGCGCCTGCTGCTGGTCGGATACTCGGTGTGCTCCCTCAAGTGGGCCACTATCTGTTCAGTCTTGGTGGGCACGCCCTTTATGCTGCGTACCTCTCCGCCCATCCTCTTCCATTCGTCTATTCTGTCCATTCCATCACCCCCACTTAGCGGTACGATCTTGTGATATTTAAAGGCACGCATATGCTCAGGTTTTAGTGGAAGTTCCGAGTGCTACGCCACTCTTTTGCCGCTATTGCCGGTGACGAGGCTGCGCCCCTCAAACTCGGTGATGCGCTCGAGCGCCTTCCCGTAAAGATCGCGATCGCGCCGCGCATTCTTGAGCTCCTTCGTGTAGTAGCTGCTGTTCGGATGCGCGCGGAGGGTCTTCTCGTGCAGCGCCACATCGGCCTTCGCCTCGTCGTGATTTCCCTCGAGGTTTGTCTTGAACATCGGGTCCCCTCTCAGGATCTCGCCAACCGTAACGTCGGTAGTTCCGGGATGGCAGAGCATTGCCACTTTCCTCTCGAACAGGTCAGGCTCCTGCATCTTGTTGAGCCTCCTCTGCTCTGTTGCCTTCCTGTACAGCCTCTGCAGTGCAAGGGATGCGGACCCAGCAGCAAATAGGATCGTTCCGGGCTTGTCGCGCATTGCGTTTGCTATACCCCCTGCTGCCCAGAGCGTTCCTGCCGCTCCTGCCCCGGCTCCGATGCCAAAGGTCACTGCATACAGTGCCACCGAGCGCACAGCGCTTCTCGGCCTCTGTGACGGTTCCGCTCCCCTGTCACTTGAGGGTGGAGACCTCACCCTCGTCCGACCTTCCGTACTATCACCCCACAATACCTTGGTGTTGTTAAGGGTATTTACGCCTTTTCTCCAAATCGACTTTGAGGACCCATGGAGTAAAGGTATTTAATTTTTCAATCCCAATGTTAGTTTCATACAGGGATGCGTCGCATGCTTTTCGAGGAGGTCTCATCGTATTATCAGAGGTTGGAGAGCATCTCCTCCAGGCTCTCGATGATAGACATTCTCTCCGAGATGTTCGGCAAGGCAGAGAGGGAGGAGATCCGTCCGCTCGTCTACATGACCCAGGGCCTCTTGGGGCCGCCTTTCGAGGGAATAGACCTCGGAATGGCAGACAAGTCGGCACAGCATGCCATATCCACTGCCACCGGATACCCGAATGAGGAGGTAGTCTCCTTGTCCAGAAAGCTCGGCGACATAGGCGACGCGGCAGAGGAGCTCGTGAAGAAGACGAAGCTGAAGAGAATGAGTGCAAAAAGCCACAGCGTCGTCGACGTTTTCGAGACGATGCTGAAGATAGCAAGGACGTCAGGATCGGGGAGCCAGGAGGGTAAGAGGAATCTTCTCGTCTCGCTTCTTACGGCATCGACCCCTCTCGAGGCCAGGTACATAATCAGATTCGCACTCGGCAAACTCAGGCTCGGCGCGGGAGATGCAACGATACTCGAGGCGCTCTCCAAAGAGGCAACAGGAACTAGGGAGAACAAGGCGAAACTCGAGAACGCATACAACATCTGCAGCGACCTCGGCAAGGTTGGCGAGGTGCTCACTTCGTCAGGAATGGATGGGATCGAGAAACTCAAGGTCTCTCTCTTCAGTCCGGTCAGGCCTGCGCTTGCCGAGAGGCTACCGACAGCCGAGGAGATACTGAACAAGATGCATGGAAAGTGCGCGGTAGAGTCGAAGTACGACGGACTCAGGGCGCAGGTGCACATTGACAAGGGCAAGAAGAGAGTCGAGATCTTCTCCAGAAACCTAGAGAAGATAACCCCGATGCTTCCGGAGATCGTCAAGGCCGCGCTTAGCGAGGTGAAGGCGGAGAGTGCCATACTCGAGGGGGAGGCGATCGCGTACGACGAGGCGACTAAGGAGTTCAGGCCTTTCCAGGAGACGATACAGAGGAAGAGGAAGACGGGGGTGGAGGAGCTGAGCAAGTCGATGCCACTGCACCTCTTCGCATTCGACCTGATGTTCCTCGACGGAGAGGACTATCTCGGCAGGCCATACCATGAGAGAAGGCAGAAGCTCGAGTCGATACTGAAGAAGGACGGAACGATACTCACCTCCGGGAGAGTCATAGTCGACAAGCCGAGGGACCTTGAGAAGTACTTCGAGGAGCAGCTCTCGGAGGGCCTCGAGGGCATCGTCGCGAAGGAACTTAATTCCAGGTATGTTGCAGGGGCAAGGAAGTTCAGCTGGATAAAACTCAAGAGGAGTTACAGGGGGGAGATG
>JAJYFQ010000126.1 GCA_021785375.1 Microcaldota archaeon
TCCTCGGGATCGAAGAGGCGCTCTATCTGATCGACGTCAGGAACGCAGAGTGCGAGTCCGGAGGCAGATCGGTAACATTCAACGATATAGCCGCAAAATTCGGCAGATCGGGAAAGTTCATCGCGAGATACTTCACGTACAAGGACTGGAGGGACAGGGGCCTGATAATCAGAAGCCCTGATACGGACTATCTTGAGCCTTCTAAGATCAGCGCAAAGCCCTATCCTGCCTCGTCGCTGCGCCTCTCAGAGCGGAAGGTGAGCGGCACTTTCTTCAAGAGCGATATGATGACCATACTTGAGGAGTGCGATGAGGCCAAGGAACTCTACGAGAAACACTGGCTGGGACAGTACGGATCGTACAAGGCTTCGGAGAGGGGCAGGCTCAACAAGCTGGACGTCTATGAGACCCTCTTCCTCATGGAGCACGGCACCCTTGCAGTGAAGAACGTAACGAGGCAGCAGCTGGTAAGGCAGGCGACCTCCAGGAGAAGGGACTTCCAAAAGCTCTACGAGGTCTACAAGGACTGGAGGGAGCGCGGCTACGTGATAAAGACCGGGTTCAAGTTCGGAACGCACTTCAGGGTATACTTCCCCGGAGCCAGGCCGTTTAAGGAGGGTGCCAAGGAGTGGGTCCACTCGAAGCACGTCATACACGTCTTCCCGAAAGACTCAAAGCTCCTGATCTCAGAGTGGGCGAGGGCGATAAGGGTCGCACATTCGGTTAGGAAGACGTTCATACTTGCCGTGCCAGGAGATCCTGACGAGAAAGAGGTTGATTTCGACTTCATACTATACCACAGGAAGGGCGGGAACGCTGAGACACCTGAGACAGATGCTCCGAGCTCGGCGATGCTCTCGATGAGCGAGGAGGAGTATATAGGGGGGAGGGAGTTCGCCGGGGCGCTGAAGAGGGCGAGGTCGAAGAACCTGAATCTCCTTCTGGCGATAATGGACAGGGAGACGTCAGTGACATACTACAGAATAAGGCAGATCAGGCTCCCTGGAAGCAGGCACGAGTACTACGAGATCGACTGGCTTCAGCCGTAACTCCGCTATTCCGTCGTCTACCGCAAAGCTTTAAATATAGTATACCCTAGATGATCTTGGTGACCACCATGAAGCTTTCAGAGATATACAGGATGGATATATACAGCGACGGCGGACAGTACCTCGGAGAGGTGCAGGACGTGATCGTTGATTTGGAGAGAGGAGAGGTAAGCAGGTTGCTTATGGTTCCTTGGAAGAACGCGAAGGGAGAGGCGAAGTCGGTGCTTAAGCAGAAGAGCATACTCTACAAGAACGTGAAGAATGTAGGGGACGTTGTTCTCGTATCTGCACCTACCCCGACATCACAGGAAGCGTCGAAGGAGGAAGCTGACGATCTCTCGCGGTAAAGACATAATAAAAATAAATGGTGCCGTTTTGGCACCTTATTTCTTTTCTATTCCTTTTTGTTTTTCTCAGCCCCTAGTTACTTCAGGACCTTCGGAAGCTTGACCCCGCGCTGGTTGAAGTACGACCCCTTGTACGCATTTGTTACGGTATTGAGGGTAGCAGCGAATATTATGTGCGCGAACCTTATGCCAGGGGTGAGCGCCATGGAGTAGGGGGCATTGTTGATCACTTCCAGGGTTATGGTGCCGGCAAATCCAGCGTCTATGATCGTAGGAGGCATGGTAAGGCCGTGCCTGGCCCACGTGCTCCTCAGCTCTACGAAGCCCATCACATCGTCGGGAAGCTTGAGGTACTCAACCGTTGAGAGCAGCACCTGCTCCCTCGGCCTGATTACGAGCTTCTTGCCTCCCTTCTTCAGGATGTACTCGTCCTTCACGTGATCTGGGTTCGTCGGGTCGAATATCATCTTCTCCGTGTGCTTCGGATTCCTCGTTGCGATCTCATCGTCGAGCCTCAGGTCCAGTCCATTCTCCCTTATGGAGTCCTTCTGGAACGGCTTGACAATGAGCCTCTTTGCGCGTATCGCGTTATCTAAGTCGTAATCGGATAGTATCACAAAACCACGCTCTAGTATGAGACATAAGATTATTTATAGCTGTTTCCCGGGCTTGCCGATCTTTTCAGTGACCACGTTCATTATTTGTTCATGGACTTGCTCTATGCTCCTTGTCGCATCTATCTTGACCCACGCGGTGCCGTCAGGATACTTGTCATCATAGAGCCTGTCGTACATGTTCATCACCCTGCTAAGGTAGACCCTGTCTGCCTCGTGCCTGTCTGCGGAATCGCCATGCAGCGACTTCTGCTTTATCTTTCTCTCCTGTGAGACAGAGACAGGAACGTGCAGGTAGAAGACGATGTCCGGAGGAGCCAGCCCGACGATGCTCTCTATCGCCTTCGCCTTCTCGAAATCGAAGCCCCCGGCGGATTGGTATGCGACTGTTGCTATAAAGTACCTGTCCATTATCGCTATCCCTCCGTTCTTTACCTCCTCGTCCACCGACACCTTGTCCTTCATCATATCTGCAACGAACATCAGGAAGAACTCGTAGACGTTGAGTGTTATCTTCTTGGTGAGGTGTTCCCTTATGATCTTTCCGTATCGTGACTCGTAGTCAGGATAGGATCGCAGTGAGACTGGGTATCCCATGTTGCGGAGCTTCTTTTCAAGCATGGTTGACTGAGTGTTCTTGCCAGCCCCGTCGAGTCCGTCTATGCATATTATCATTCCAGCCATCGGATCTCCACAAACAATAAACAGCAAGATAGATTTATGATGGAGAATTAATAAAGGATGTCGTTCGATAATTAATCGAGCTCCTATCGTCTAGTCCGGCCAAGGACGTGGGGCTTTCAACCCCGCAACCCGGGTTCAAATCCCGGTGGGAGCAAACGGAATTTGCGACGGCAACCCGACAGAAAAAAAGGAGGGGCGTGTGGGCGGGGGATATGAGGCGTGACATCCTCCCACCCGCTCACAGTGTTAAATATCTGTTCTT
>JAJYFQ010000012.1 GCA_021785375.1 Microcaldota archaeon
GACAGGGATATAAATGCTGCGAGGAATATACTGCACAGGAGTACCGCAGGGCATGCGGGAATTCAAGCTCGTGGAGATCCTGCCTCTTTGCATCCGGAAACGGATGCGAAAGCGGGACCGTCGAAGCGAGAACATACCTTTGGTCCAGGAAATCCTGGCCTGAAGGGAAGCCCCGGGCTTTAGCCCGGGGAGGATGTCACTCTCTAGGGGATTGGTTGGTAAACCGGCTTGTTAAATATGCCGCGGCTATCATTGTCGCGGTTGTTGCTGCGGCACTGTTGCTTCAGTACGGTACGTTCCATCAAAATGCGTATCAGGTAACTCCCACAGGGCCAGCGACCGCTACGCTCAGCCGATCATTCGATGCGCTCTTCACGCAGTACGGCCCGGGCTGGACCGGAGGCGATGGAACCTACTCGGTTCCTCTCCCAAATGGCAGCACTCTCTGGTTGTTCTCGGACTCGTACATAGGAACTGTGAACAGGACCACCGGCATGCGGGACTCATACCTCTTCAATGTCCACAATGCCATTGCCCTGGTAAGCAGGGACATTCAGACGTTCACTACTGTGTACCGCACAGGTACCGGCGTGCAAAATCCGGGCTCATACTTTCCCACTCCAAATTCAAACGATTGGTATTGGGTGGATGGAGGGTTCGTAACGCCCAACCAGAGCCAGGTCAAGATCCTGCTTACGGAATGGACAGACAACTATCACTACCTGGGTGCCGGCATAGCCACGCTCTCGCTTCCAAGCCTGAATGTGGATTCCATACGGGCGATCAATCTGACACCGGCCATAGAGTGGACGTACCTCCTTCAGAATGGCACAACCGTCTATGTGTACGGGACCGAGGATGATGGGCTCGCAGGCAAGTACGTTCATGTTGCAAAGGTTAACGTATACAATCTATCCGATGCGGCTGACTGGACTTTCTGGAACGGCTCATCATGGGTTTCGGGACAGGGCAGCTCCGCCAGGGACCTAGCAAACATCAGCAATGGCTTCAGTGTAAACCGATTCGGAAACGAGTACTTCCTTGTCGGCCTCTCCGGAGTCGCATTCTCAGGAAGCATAGTGACGCTTACGTCACCCACCCCTGAGGGTCCGTGGTCGAATGAGACCACTGTTTATCAGATCCCAGAGAATGGAAGGAACGGCCTTGTTGCATACGGTCCGCTTGCACATCCTGAATTCGTAAGCAACGGCAGCGTTCTCGTCTCGTACAACGTCAATGACCTCAATTCGTCGAACCTGACAAATGCTAGCAACTACCGCCCGCGCTTCGTCTGGGTTCCTATCCCTTGAGCGTACGTATAAGAATCTGCCATTGTATGGATATCTGGTGATCCTGCTTGCACGTAATGACTCTATGCGAGATAGTTTCCAAAAAGAAGATCCTTCTCAAATTTGCAAATCGTGGTGTGAGCAAGGGCAACTGGAACGGCCTCGGCGGCAGGGTTGAGCAGAACGAGACTCCCGAGGAGGGGGTTGTAAGGGAGGTCGAGGAGGAATCGGGGTTGAAGATAAAGGATCTCGAGAAGATAGGCGTACTCAACTTCTACAAGGCATCACGCGATGAGCTCTTTGCAAGGGTGCATCTCTTCTATTCCGAAAGCTTCACGGGCAAGCTGCGAGAGAGCGATGAAGGGGAGCTCAGATGGTTCGGCATCGATTCCATACCTTACGATAGGATGTGGCCTGACGACGAGTTCTGGTTCCCACTTCTATTCAAGGGATTCAAGTTCGATGCCGACTTCGTATTCGACAGTAAGATGGGGATGGTTACAAGCTACACGATAAGCAATCTCGCGAAGAGATAGTCACTTCTTCTGGGCTATCGCCGCGTTTATCCTTTTCAGTTCAGTTCGTGGGTCGTCCGCATTGCATATCGACCTTCCCACGATTATGTAATCCGCGCCGTTTGCCAGTGCCTCGGCCGGATTTCCTCCCTGCGTCCCTATTCCCGGAGAGATTATCTTAAGGCCGTCGGTCATCTTCCTAACCTTTCTCAGCATGGCCATGTTATTCCCTGGGGCTACAACCCCATAGACGCCGCACTCCAGGGCCACCCTGATCAGGTCCTTTGTCTTCTTGTTGATGAAGTGCGCAGAACCTGGATGCGACATTGCAACCACCGCAAATACCTTCACCCCCTCGGCCGCCTTCACCACGGCCTCAAGAGAGTCTTTTCCAACAAACGAATGGGATATCACGCCCCATGCACCGTTCTCCTTTACCTTCTGCGTTATCCACGAGTTTGTGTCCGGTATGTCGGCAAGCTTGAGGTCGCAGATTACCTTCGCGTATCTCGAGAGATCGACTATGATGTCTGCGTTTGAGGCCATGATGAGCGGCCATCCGATTTTGAAAGCGAAGACCTCGCCAGTACGCTTCTTGGCTATGTCGCGCGCCACCACCGGATCCATCATGTCAAGCGCCACTATCACTTTATTGTCATCAGCCATGAAAAATCGCCGATATAGATCGCGACCAAGATATAAATAAGTAGAGGTACAAGTGACATTACTGATTGTCAGGTGTTTTGATATGATAAAGGATAGACTGCTAGAGTTGGGCGCGATAAAGTTCGGCGAGTTCACACTCACGTCGGGAAAAAAGTCTAATTACTATGTCGACATGAAGGGTGCATTTGCAGGATCTCCAGAACTTCTGGGAGAGCTTGTTAAGGAGATCTCCTCAAAAACAGCAGCGAAGAAGGTTGCCGGGGTTGAACTTGGCGCAGTGCCCATAGTTGTTGCAACGGCATACGCGCAGAAGATTCCATTCATAATAATAAGGAAGGAGGGAAGGGAGCATGGGCTCAAGAACCCGATAATAGGTCCGATAGCTGGCGGAGAGCAGATTGACATAATAGAGGATGTCGTTACGACAGGCGGTTCTGTCATGAGGGCGGTGAAGCTTCTCAGGGAGGCCGGAGCAATTGTCAACCGCGTCATCTGCGTTGTCGACAGGGAGGATGGGGGAAGTGCGCTTCTCAGGGAGAACGGCGTTGATCTGGTCCCGCTGGTGAGGATCTCTGAAGTGCTAAAGGATAGAAAGTAATGCTTTAATAAGTGAGCTGACATATATTCCAGCTATAATGCCTTGGTAGTGTAGCGGTCTAGCATACGAGCCTGTCACGCTTGTGACCCGGGTCCGAATCCCGGCCAAGGCGACCCTTATTTTTCGACGACAGAGTGCTATATTTAAGACGATAGAATATCATATTAGTGTGAGTGCGGAGAAAATCAAGATCTTCTTACACTGCTATAGTTGCTTTAATTGGCAAGTGATCTGAAATATTGCTTTGTAATATCTTAAAATTTTTATATGATACCCCATCTGAAATGAATATATTGTCTAGTCTATATTTCAGTCTGTTCTCATGCCATCCATAGGCCTCAAACGGATAAATTGTCCATGTGGGTGTATTCCCACCTATCCTCATCAGTTTTTTCTCTATGGTTCTTATCTCTTCCGCATCTGGCGTTAAGTTAAAATCACCAGTTAAGATTATCGGTCCCTTCAGCTTGTTAATAACAGATAACAGGGTCTCGACCTCTGCCTTCTTTATGTAGTTTGTCTTAAATCTCTTAGAATACTGTAAGTGTGTCGTAAGGAAGTTAAGAGTTTTTCCCTTACCTGCTCTTATTTCTGAATGAATTAGGGTTCTCGACTCTGTCATAAAGGTGCCATCATCCTTGATGTAGCTGGGATTCAGCTTGTAGGCCTTTGACTTGATGATGGGAAATCTGGATACGATTGCATTTCCTATAATGAAATGTTTTGTTTTCCTAAGATCTTTTGAAGGATAAAATACATAATTGAAATCTATTTCTCTTGCAATATCTTTGGCCATATCCTCATTTTTGCCATCTGAATAAATGGCGACTTCTTGCAATCCAATTACATCTATATGGTTCTTATCAATTAGTTTTGCCATGCCCTTAAAGTTGCGTTTGCCAAAGACCCAGATGTTCCACGAAGCTATGTTGATATCCATCTTCCTACCCAGCTCGGCTCAATCTTAAAGATTTGGAAAGTGCAGTTCCTCTATCAGAGTATGCTGACTCGCCATGATCACTACCTTGCCCTGCAATGACTTCGCGTGCACGGCAATCGCTCCGGCAAGCTCAGCAATGGAGTCTTCAGGCATGTCCATGGCAAGATAAACAACTCCGGTAGTTATGATTCTCCTGTTACCGGGCTCTATGAAGTCCCTGTCCTTCGTGAGTATGAACATTCCGTTCGCATTGGCTATCCCTATCAAGGTCTTGTCGCTCGCGCTGCGGTACTTGGTGTTGGGAACCCATGTCACCTCCGCTCCGGCCTTCTTCAGCGCAACAACGAGTTTGCGTGCTATGTTCTCGTCGGCAAGGAACTTAGCCAATCACATTCACTTCTTTCACTATCTTGGAAACGAAAGTGAGTGACTCCAGCACGGCTGCCTTTGGTATCTTCAATTCATGGGCTATCTTATCGGCGCTCCATCCTGCCGAAACGTAACTCAAGATGTCGTCTATAGTTATCCTGGTGCCTCTTATGGTGGGTCTCTTAGGGCTGTGTACGTCGCTGTTGAGCACCAAGTACGTTGCATTCTTTGTCATTTCTATACCCATTAACAATATATTATACGCGTTCAGGTATTAAATCTTTCCTTCCTGCCCACTCCGCGAGGTGGAATTCCAACTTCGGCATGTGCGATTATGTGTGTGTTGGGATTTGGGACTGTGAGTAGAAGACCCGGCCAAGGCGCCACATTAGGCACTCAGTCAGCAGAATTCTTTGGCAGTTCTGCGTTCGCATCCTTGACGTTCCTGCCGAGCTTCTTGTGCGCCTTTCCGAGTTCCCTTGCCGAGAGAGCGCATATCAGGTTCAGTTCTCCGGCAAGTACAGCCGCAGATATTATCTCTGCCAATCTTGATGAGTTGCTGCCTGGGGGACTTCCTGCACCGCTGACTCCGAGTATGGACAGGGCCTCAGTCTGCGTCGGGAGAGACGTTCCACCTCCAACGGTCCCTACCTCTAGCGAAGTAAGTGTTACTGAGACGTAAAGGTCCTCTCCGCGCACTTCCGTCCATGTGTATCCGCTGCTGCTCTCCACTACTTGTGCGATGTCCTGTCCAGTAGCGGCGAATATTGCAGCAACTGTGTTGGCAAAGTGCGCGTTGTACTTCAGGCTCCCGGCTCTTGCACTGCCCAGAAGGTTCTTCCTGAGATTTACCTCATTCGCCTTCGCAGCCGTTGTCTTGAATACACTTGCAAGCACCTTTCCGCTTATCGTCGCATCACATATAACCGTCTTCCCTCTTCCGTAAAGATTATTTATCAGCGACTCCTTCTTGTCAGAGCACATGTTTCCACTCACAGCGACGCATCTTGCGCCTTTGAAGTTCTGCTCTATGTAAGAGCATGCAGCCTCGGTAGCTATCGTGACCATGTTCATGCCCATCGCGTCTCCAGTTCCGTATCTGAACCTCAGCCATACATTATTCCCGACAACAAAAGGCATTATATCCTTCAGCTTTCCGTGTGACGTTGTTGCTTCTGCCGTCTCCCTTATCTCTGAAGTATTATCCTTTATCCACTTGAGGAACTTCTCGACATCGGCTATTGAATCAAGGGCAAATACCGGCGCCCTAGCCATACCGTCCTCGATTATCCTTGCAGTCGCGCCTCCGGAAGCGGTTATGCCCTTCATTCCCCTGCTCGTGCTTGCGATGAGTGCTCCTTCTGTAGTTGCCATTGGCACATAGAACTCGCCCTTTGCGATTCCCCCATTGAGAAGAATGGGCCCTGCAATGCCAAGAGGCATTATCGTCCCTCCAATCACGTTCTCCGCATTCTTGTTCCTGATCGATGAGTAGTCAAGCGAGACAGATCCGATCGACTTCAGCGACCTTCCTGTCATCTTCTCTACTGCCTTCCTCCGTATCTCCACAGCCTCGCTGGGCTCTGCCTCATCATCGATCTGGTGGAGCCCCATCTCTCTCTTTGCCACGCGGTTTACGAGATCCTCCTTCTTCTCCGCCATTGAATTCATATGCCTTATATTGTCCATTTATATAAGGCTACCTATGGCCAATGCTCTTTGCCGATATGCCATGAACGACATTCGCTCAACCCACCCAGTTAGTATTATAAAGATAGTCGGGGTATGGAATCCTAAATCATACTCGCAGTCTGCAGTATATACAATTGTGCTTGAATGAGCAGCGTCTGTATACGAATCGCAGGGGCAAACGGAGACGGAGTGGAGTCCAGCGGAGCTCTCTTGATAAAGGTGGCCTCGAGGAACGGCTTCCACGTCTTCGGTTATCGTGGCTATCAGTCGATCATAAGGGGAGGGCACGTCTGGTATCAGATAAGGGTCAGCGACCGGGAACTACACAGCCACGGCGAGAGGGTCGACGTGCTGATAGCGCTCAACCAGGACAGTATAAAGAATCAGAAGAGCCACCTCAATGACGGCGCAGTGGTCATATACGATCCCTCTAATGTAAACGTAAAGGACCTTGAGGGCATGAACGTCAGGCCTGTCCCCATACCTATTCTTGACATAGCTGTCAGGATAAGCGGGGATCCGATCATGAGGAACGTGGCCGCGATAGGAGCTACGCTAAAGTTCGTTGGCATAGACATAAACGCGTTTAGGGACGTCGTCACCAGCATGTTCCTGAGGAAGGGTCAGAAGGTTGTCGACAACAACGTCGCGATAGCTACCGAGGCTTATAATTACCAGGGCGTATCGACCCTCTTCAACATGAAGGGCGACGGAAAGCAGAGGTTCGCAGTTGACGGAAATACTGCTTTGAGCATAGGCGCCTTCGCCGGAGGCTGCAAGTTCTACGCGGCATACCCGATGACCCCGGCGAGCGGACTTCTTCACTGGTTCGCTGCACACGAGAACAAGGGTGTCATGTTCAAGCAGACCGAGGATGAGATCGCGGCGATAAATATGGCCATAGGGGCCGCTAATGCAGGCGTCAGGTCGATGTGCGGGACAAGCGGCGGAGGATTCTCGCTCATGGTCGAGGCCGTAGGCTACGCCGGAATGCTCGAGGTTCCTCTGGTTGTGGTCGAGTCGCAGAGGACTGGTCCCAGCACCGGTCTTCCGACCAAGACTGAACAGGCAGACCTTCTATTCGTCATGCACGCATCTGCGGGAGAATTCCCCCGGATAGTCGTTGCGCCAAGGAACATAAAGGAGTGCTTCACCGTAGGCCATGAGGCGTTCAATCTTGCTGAGAAGTATCAGTGCCCCGTGCTTGTGATGCTTGATCTTTACCTTTCGGAACATATGGAGACTGTCGAAGGGGGATTTGACCTTGACTCAGTCAAGGTAGACAGAGGCAAGCTCGTGCTCTCAAACGCTACTGGTGGAAGATTCAAGAGGTATGAGATAACCGAAGACGGGATCTCTCCGCGAGGTGTGCCTGGGAATCCAGGAACAGAGTTCATAGCTCCAAGCGACGAGCACAACGAGTACGGGGATCTCATCAGCGATGCGTTTTCGGGACTTGACGATTCTGTCGAGATGCGAAAGCAGATGCACTCGAAGAGGATGAGGAAGATCGATACGATGCTGAAGAATGAGAGCAAATTCTATCCCGACATCGAGAATGAGGGTGCTGACTACTTCTTCGTCACGTTCGGTTCTACGACTGAGCCGGCAATTGATGCGATCGAACTACTAAAAGCAAAGGGCATCAACGTGGGCCTGATCTCATTCAGCTATCTCATGCCTCTTGCCAAGGAGAAGACTGCGGCAATACTCGGCGGAAAGAAACTGATAAACGTCGAATGCAACTACACCGGACAACTGGCGCAGGTGATAAGGCTGAACACAGGAATCGAGATCAAGAACAGCATACTCAAATACGATGGAGAGGCGATAACCGGGGAGGAGATCGCCGCAAGGGCCGCCGAACTGATAAAGAACTTCAAGTGATAAAATGCCAGAGCAAGCAAAACCAAAACAGGTCTATACTTCAGCAAACAAGCCGATATGGTGTCCTGGATGCGGGGACTTCGGGGTCTTTGCGGGAATAACAAAGGCCGTTACGGATCTTGGCCTTGACAAGAGCAAGGTCGCAGTCGTATCTGGAATCGGATGCAGTTCTGCGATGCCGCACTCGTTCAGTACGTATGGGATACACAGCCTCCACGGAAGGCTCCTGCCAAACGCATCCGGAATGAAGCTCGCAAACGACGAACTCACTGTCATAGGCAGCGGCGGGGACGGCGACGGCTATGGGATAGGCGTCGGCCATCTGGTCCACACTGCAAGGAGGAATATCGACATGACCTACATAATCATGAACAACGAGATATACGGTCTGACGACTGGGCAGGCATCGCCTACAACGTTCGTGGGTCAGAAGACAAAGTCCACGCCGTTCGGAAGCATAGAGACCCCTGAAAACCCCCTCGCCGTTGCACTTGCATCTGGTGCAACCTACGTCGCCCGCTCATTCTCTGGTGATCCGGTCCACATGGCAGAGATGATCAAGAATGGAATCCAGCACAGGGGATTCTCAATAATCGACGTATTCAGTCCGTGCGTCACGTTCAACGACTACAACACCTATGACTGGTACAGAAAGAGGGTCTACAAGCTTGACCAGTCTCATGATCCTTCAAACAGGCTCATGGCATACGAAAAGGCGATAGAGGCAGAGTCGACGAACTGGGAGAAGATACCGATAGGGCTGCTCTACAAGACGGAGAAGCCAACGTACAGCGACCTCGATATCACCCTGAAAGAGGGCCCGTTGGTCAAGCAGCCATTCCCTACAAAGGAGAAGGTGCAAGAGATATTAAAGGAGTATTACTAATTTAACATAGCTGGTTTCTGATGGCAGGAATAGTCGGATACGGAGTTCACATCCCCATATACAGGATAAAGGTAGAGGACATAGCGAAGGTCTGGAACGAGGATGCCGAGGCGATAAAGCACGGGCTCGGGATAAAGGAGAAGACCGTACCTGGAAGGGATGAGGATGCGGCAACGATAGCGGTAGAGGCCGCAAGGCGCGCCGTTGTTCATTCCGGTCTCCCGGCAGAAAAGGTTCAGGCGGTTTATGTTGGTTCAGAATCACATCCTTACGCGGTAAAGCCTACAGCGACGATAGTCAAGGAGGCGATAGGTGCGGGGACTGCGGTCATGACATCGGACCTGGAGTTCGCATGCAAGGCCGGAACCGCAGGCATGCAGATGGTAATGGGGCTTGTGGACAGCAAGATGATCGATTACGGCCTCGCTGCAGGGAGCGACACATCGCAGGGGAGGCCAGGAGATGCGCTTGAGTACACCGCGAGTGCAGGTGGTGCTGCATTCATAATCGGAAGGGAGAAGAAGGACGTAATCGCTGACATACTCAAGACTGTTAGCTACACCACCGACACTCCAGATTTCTGGAGGAGGGAGGGAGCCGGATTCCCATCCCACGGGGGGAGATTCACGGGTGAGCCCGCATACTTCAAGCACATCCAGCATGCCACGAAGATGCTATTCGAGGCCACTGGCTTCAAGCCTGCGGACTTCAAGTACGCGGTGTTCCACCAGCCTAACGGGAAGTTCCCTACCAATGTTGCCAAGATGCTCGGATTCAGCGAGGATCAGATCAGGCCAGGCCTCCTTACGCCGATAATAGGAAATACCTACTCCGGGGCATCGATGCTGGGCCTTGCCGCCACTCTCGACGTTGCAAAGCCTGGAGACAGGATACTTGTTACAAGCTTCGGGTCCGGAGCAGGGAGTGATTCGTTCGCGATCCAGGTCACCGACAGGATAGAGGATAAGAGGAAGAGGTCTGTCAAGGTCCAGGATCTCATCAATGCCCACAAGAAATATGTCGATTACTCGACTTACCTGAAGAACAGAGGATCGATAAAGAAGAGGTAGTAATCATGAGGGATGTTGCGATAATCGGAGTAGGACTCTCGAAGTTCGGGGAGAGATGGGACTCCGGAATAAAAGAGCTCATGGCGGAGGCAGGGCTCATGGCGCTCGAGGATGCCAACATCTCGAGCAATGAGATCGAGATGATCTTCGGCGGAACCATGGCTTCGGGAAGGTTCATGGGCCAGGAGCACGTCGCGGCGCTCATGTCGGACCAGCTCGGGCTCAACAACATCCCCGCGGTCAGGATAGAGAACGCGTGCGCAAGTGGGGGAAGTGCGCTCAGGCTTGGCTACATTGCCGTCTCGAGCGGGATCCATGACATAGTCGTCGTGGGTGGTGTAGAGAAGATGACCGATGTCACTGCGTCCGAGGCGACGACCGCCCTGGGAGGGGCAGGGGATCAGGAGTGGGAGCTCTTCCAGGGGATAACGTTTCCGGGGCTTTACGCCATGATGGCGAAGAGGCACATGTACGAATATGGGACAACGGAGGAGATGCTAGCATCTGTGGCGGTTAAGAACCATGCCAATGCCGTGAAGAACAAGTACGCCCAGTTCCACAAGAACCTGACGATCGAGGAGGTCATGAAGTCGAAGGTCGTCTCAGATCCCCTCAAGCTTCTCGACTGCTCGCCAATATCTGACGGCGCGGCTGCCGTGGTCCTTGCGCCTCTTGAAAGGGCGAGGAAGTACAATGATACCCCTATAAAGATACTTGCAAGCTCTCAGGCGAGGGACACGCTAAGGCTCGCGGAGAGGGACACGCTCACCGGAATAAAAGCAACTTCTATCGCTGCCGAGAAGGCGTACAGGCAGGCCAAGATAACGCCGAAGGACGTCAGCATCGCAGAGGTCCACGACTGCTTCACGATCGCCGAGATAATGGCGATGGAGGACCTCGGCTTCTACAAGAAGGGCAAGGCAGGAAAGGCCATCATGGATGGAGAGACGGCCCTCGGGTCTAAGCTCTCGGTGAATACGAGCGGCGGTCTCAAGGGCTGCGGACACCCTGTCGGTGCAACCGGCGTAAAGCAGGCCGTGGAGGTTGTCTGGCAACTCCGTGGCGAGGCCGGAGACAGGCAGGTCAATGGCGCGAACATAGGCCTGACGCACAATGTCGGAGGAAGCGGGGCGACATCTGTTGTGCACGTATACAAAAGAGCTGACTGATGATATTTATGGAGAAACCATCTGCGGGATTATGGAGAAAGATCAAGGCCAGGTACAACCTTGTCGGAAACGTCTGCAAGAACTGCAACACGGCCTACTTCCCGCCGCGCATAGTCTGCAGGAAGTGCGGCAGGGACTCGAAGATGGAGGACAAGAAGTTCAACGGAAACGGGGAGGTATACTCGTTCACGAAGATAAGGGTGCCTCCCGATACTTTCAAGGACGAGGCGCCCTACATTGTCGGGGTGGTCAAGCTCGACG
>JAJYFQ010000013.1 GCA_021785375.1 Microcaldota archaeon
ATGTATGATCTCCATCGAAAATACCACGGCGGTACAGGCATATTAATCACGGACGAGGTATTCAGGCTTGCCAGCAAGTACCCTGGAAGCAGGTATTACGAGATCATAAGATCGGCAGTAGACTATGCCGCATCAACGATAATGTTCATACAGAGCACCATCGACCACGAGGTCATAATCGTGGGCGGCGGGGTGGCGATCAACCACCCGCAGTTCGTTAGGGCAATAAGATCCAGGGCAAAGAAGATGTTCGGCATCTATGGCAGTCAGTTTCCAAAAGGCGTAAACCTGGTCTTCACCAAAATGGGCTTGGAGACTGGAATTGTAGGCGCGGCAAGTTTTGGCGATGCAGCAAAAATAAGTAAGGCCATGCCGATTTCCCCAGCAAAGATATATATAATTGCAAAACGACGGGTTAGACAGTGGAGGCATCCGGAGACTGTATGCCGTACAGCTTTATCGGAGCAATCTAATCGTGTATGTTGTGGCAGCGGCAACAACTGCTGTAAGAAGGGCTAAGCCCACCGATCCGATAGGCAGTCCCATATCTTCTGGAAATGCGTCTGCAAGGCAGCAGATAGAGACGCTGCTCGAGATTGTGAGGCGTCGCCCCCAGGATGCCGCTGGCGGCCCCAGGTACTTCTACCACACGGATCCCGATATCGACAAGATCAGGTGCGGCCACTGTGACAGGCAGTTCGGCCGCAGTCTAAGGTACTTCTTCTCCGGAGATACTGCAGTCATGGTTATTGGCCAGGCGGAGAGGATCCTCTCATTCGATCTGGGCAGGCTTCCTGTGATAAAGCAGCTCGGCTCCTACAAAGTGCCATCGGATATCTCACAGAAATTTGCAGGGCTGGCCAAGGAACTTCCCTCGATAGAGTGCACCGCGCTCTCCGGATACAGGCTGCCGCACAGCATGACCGTCAACGGAAAGAGGGTTCGGATAGAGGTGAGAGAGTGGGAAGGCCATGGGATTGTAGAGTCTAGAAAGACCATGGCCTACCCGGAATATCTCTTATCCCATTCGAGACTATACAGCCCGATAGAGGTAAAGATCGGCAGGGACTATCTCTTCGTGGAGCATCCTGTGGATGTCTTTGGAAGGAAATTTGAGTCTCTCGTCGAGGGTCTGAGGAAGGTCGTGCCGCTCTTTCCAGGGGTGAAGAATGAGCCGACCATCGGCGCCTCAGGTGTGGCGGGGCTACTTGAAGCGCTCCAGGACAAGCCGCTCTCTGCAGCCCGCCGGGTTATAGCTGCCGGGGCGTACAGGGAGTCGGATCACGAGATCCTCACGCACGCATTCTCTTCTTCGGACAGCATGGTGAGCTTTGTGGATCTCCTCAGATTCGAGAGCAGGGCCTGGGCCAGGATTCTTAGAGAGGGAAGGTAGCAAAGAGGAACGCTATTATAAGACTGATTGAGAAGGACGCGAGCATGATCTGCGAGGACCTCAGCGCATCCTTCTTCCTGTTCGTTGCTCCACTAACCCTCCTTTCGTCTCCCTGCTCGCCGAAGTTGTATATGCCCTTCGACCCGAAGTAGGCGCAGAATCCCAGTGAGTACTCCATGTATGCGTATAGCGCAGGGAATGCCGGAAAGAAGAGGAAGATGTAGTATATGCGCGGGATCGAGAGAAGCATCAGGAAACCCCAGACCGCCACGAAGAGGAATGCGCCAAGGATCGCTGCGGACGACCTCCTGCGCTTCTCATAGCTCCCGATATTACAGACACCGGCCACATACTTGTTGTCAGTTCCTTCCCTTGCCATTCCGACCACCTAATCAGGGAGAAGGAGGAAGGCCCTGGCCACTCAGTGCGTTGTAGTTCTGCTGCGGGGTAACGTTTGCAACCGGGAGTCCAGAAGAGGAATTATTGCTTCCCGATCCCTGGGAGGTAAGCGTTCCTCCTCCGCCAGATACACTGAAGGAGCTTGGCTGGTTCGCGAAGACAAAGATGTATCCAACTGCGAACGCAACTATCACTATCACCGCCACGACCGCTATTATCAAAGCATTGCTTGCCATATCAACCACTCTTGCCCAGGCCGCCGAGGCCACGCAGGCTGTTTATTATCTTCCCCAGGACATGGAGCCCGTTGTTGAGGTTTGCGAAGAGCGAGTTCTCCTGCGAAGATGAATAGGTGTTGCTTCCCGCTGAGTTCACCGTCAAGGTCGCATTCTGGATATTGGAGTTCAGCTCGTTCATCTGCGTCGAGTTTATTATGCCCCCTATGTTCACTGACTGGAGCTTGTTGTAGGCAATGGTAAGGGCCTGGGTGTAGAGCCTGGCATCGAGATGGTAGTTGTATCCGTTCGGGCAGTCGTTTAGCATGCAGTACTCGCCGAGCACGGCCTTGACCTGCGAGGCGTTCTTCGCCCCGCTTATCCCGTTCTGAAGGGGCGTTATCACCTGCGGAGTCGCATTATCCACTATCGCAGTCAGTGAGCTGTAGTCTATCCCATACTTCGACGCGAGCGAGCCGTATGTGTTCGTGACGTTCTGGTACTCCGCTATGTACGATTCGTATATTGCCACTTTTGCGTTGCCGTAGGACTTCGTGGCATTGAGTGCGCAGTCGTTGTACACAGCCATCGATGCATTGTAATCGCTCCTGAGCGCTGCCAGCGTGTTTGACGGGAAGTTTGCGGTCTTGTAATCCGAGGAGAGGGTGCCGCTCACGTTCGCGAGTTCCGGATCGTAGGTTTCCGTCAGGTAGGACTGGAACTGCTTAAGGTTCCCCGCATTCGCGAATGTGTAAAGCTTGTCAGTGTCCCTGTTCAGCGCTGCTATGCTCGCGTTGAGCTGCGTCTCCAGGCTTGGCGATGCGTTTATCACGTCGTTCATGAGGCCCACGGCAAAGTTCGTCTTGCAGTCAGCGTACTGGTACGCCGCTGTGAGTATCGTCTGGTTCTGCGCCACACTGGCCGCGAGCGCAACGTTCGAGAGCAACATCACGGCAATCACGGGAAGCAGTGCCAGCCTGAGTATCCTATTAAGCAACATCGTATCACTCCACTACCCCTTCTTATTAAAGGTATTTAAATTATGCCTAGAGCGCCGCGGCCCGGAATATAGCCAACCGTAAAAGTAATTAGACCTGAAAGCTTAACAAGGATTCTATCTGAATCAGTGACGCGACACTCTTCACCATCTCAGGTTTGAGGCGTCTTACGAACCAACTCAGTCTCATTGCGAGCTGTCTTGCATCGATAAACTCCTGGTTGTTCAGGAACTTCCTCCGATCGTGACCCCACACCAGTTCCTGCGGATTCAGATCAGGCGAATAGGGCGGCAGCCACCGGACCTTTATTCTCGGATGCGCCAAGAGCCACAGTTTCACAAGTTTCGACCTATGCACCGGTCCGTTGTCTAGATAGATCCATATCTCCCGTTTGTTGCGGTACACCATGTCCACTTTCTCCAGGAACTTCACCATCGCCGTTGCCTTTGCGATCTTTGTTGCCAGTTGTACGCGCCTGCCGTCGATCGGGCTGGTCGCTCCGAAAACGTTCAGCCTCTCCTTGTGCGATTGACTTGCCTTCACAATGAGCCTCTGGTTGAATGTCCATCCATAACCTTTGTGCGGCGATGTACATGCCGACATCTCGTCCTGGAACAAGAGTGCGATGTCGTCGGTGACCTTCTGGGAGTCTTCATAGAATTGCATCGCAAATGCTCGCTGCCTCTCCAGGTCTGCCTCCCTATATTCAATCTGCGCTTTGATGTAGTGCGCCCCCATCTTCAAGAGCACGTTCCTTATCGCATCCTCTGAAACATCCTTTCCTCGCGTGAGATAGTACTTTCTGAGTTCAGCACAGTCCCAGAAACTGGCGTTTATGCCATGGGCCTGTGGATCGCTCTCGTCTATCAAGTGCTTCAAGTCCTTCTTTTCGTCTTCTGTAAAAACAGGCGGTCTACCACTTTTTGGTTTGTCGGCAAGGTCCTTCCCCTCGTTCCATCTCTTTATCCATCCGTATATTGAGGACTCGTCTACGCAGAATATCTTCGCAACCAACGGAACCGCATATCCTTCACTCACCGCATGAAGTGCAAGATACCTGTCATGTTCTTTTGCATCCCTGCACTCTTTTGCATGTTTGCGGAGGAGGGGTTCGTCCTCTTCCAACATAACTGAATCGCCGATTCTTATTGGAAGGAAAGGTCTATGATAGTTTTGTCCAAAGACTTTAACGGAAGGCTATAATTCACCAGGCTAACCTATATATTTCTCCTTGCGCAGTATTAGATCTGTTTCTTTATTCTGGCATTGCGGAGGGCTACGATGGACATTGACCAATACTTCAAGATGATGTCTGACGACTTCTCTAAGGCCTACGAAGTCGCGGTGTCAGCGAGAGCACGTGGACTGGATCCGAAGGAGACCGTCGAGATAAAGCCGGCTCCTGATCTGGCCAGCAGGGTCGAGGGGCTTACAGGGATAGAGGGAATATCGGCTATAATAAGGAGGAACTTCGCCGGCCAGTCCCGAAGCAAGCTCGCATTCGGAGTTGTAAAGGAGATCTGCATCAGCGACGCATTCGCAAAGCTGGACAAGTATAAAAGGGTAGAGACCGCCGTGCGTGTGGGCACTGCGATACTTACCGAGGGGATACTCGTCGCCCCTACAGAGGGAATACAGGGAATCAGGGTCTACAGGAACAGCGACGGAACGGATTATCTTGCAGTCATTTATGCCGGACCGATAAGGGGCGCGGGAGGAACAGCGGCAGCACTCTCAGTTGCGCTTGCCGATTACGCAAGACGCTTCTTCGGGATCGGAGCGTACAAGGCGACGATGGAGGAGGTGGAGAGGTACGTCGAGGAAGTCGAGCTGTACCATACCCGCGCCGCGCGCCTGCAGTACAGGCCTCCTGACGACGACGTGCGCGTGATCGTGTCCAACTGCCCAGTCTGCATAGACGGGGTGCCCACAGAGAGGATAGAGGTAGGCGTGCACGGAAATCTACGCAGAATAGGGCTTGATGGAAAGGACATTCCGATACCGAATAGGGTTCGAGGAGGCATTGCGCTTGTGGTCTGCGAAGGAATAGCGCAGAAGGCGAAGAAGCTGCTCAAGGAGATAAAAGGGCAGGGCCTCGACTGGGACTGGCTCAACAAGATAATCAAGGTAGAGGTGAAGAAAGTGGATGCCGATGGGAACAAGAAGTCGAGTGTCTTCCTGGAGGATCTCGCCGCTGGAAGGCCGATACTCGCATATCCGGGACACCTTGGTGGATTCAGGCTTAGGTATGGGAGGAGCAGGTTCACCGGCATAGCCTCTAAGGGATTCAGCCCCGCGACCATGATACTCACAATGGGATTCGTGGCAGTGGGAGGCCAGCTCAAGGTTGAGCTTCCGGGAAAGGGATGCGTTGCCGTTCCCGTAGACTCGATCGAGGGCCCGTTCGTGCGGCTAAAGTCTGGCGAGGCATTGAAGGTAAACGACGCGGAGACAGCGATGAAGGTAAAGGACCAGGTTGAGGAGATACTCTCGCTCGGGGACATGCTCGTCACGTACGGCGACTTCAGGAAGTCAAACACGCCGCTCCAGCCGACAAGCTATGTTGAGGAGTTGTGGAGCGCCCAGCTCGCGGAAAAGGGGTACGCCGATGCGGTCGACCATGGGAAGCTCACCTTCAAGGATGCTTACGGGCTCTCGATGAAGCACGGCGTGCCGATTCATCCGAGATTCCTGTTCGAGTTCCAGGCAGTCAGCCCAGAGGCGCTTGGAGAGCTCGCTTCTGCGGTGGTCAGAGACGGAGGCCTTGAGGCGAAGAGCGTCTTCGACGTGACAGTGCTGAAGCTCAAGGAGAACGCCGAGGTGAAGAGAACCCTTGAACTCCTCAACGTGCCGCACAGGATGGAGGAGTCAGGCCTGGCGGTAGACGGGGAGAATGCAATGTCCCTGCTTTCCTCGCTCGGTTTCGTCTCCGGTGAAGTGGGATCGCTCGAGGTAAACGAGCTTGTTATGGATAAGTACGCTGCAGGCGGAACCGACAGCCTGGAGATCGTGAACTCCCTCTCTCCGTTTAAGATACCGAAGAGGTCGACATTCATAGGAGCCAGGATAGGCAGGCCGGAGAAGGCAAGAGAGCGACTGATGAAACCTGCCCCGAACTCACTCTTCCCGATAGGAGCTTACGGCGGGAAGGACAGGAACATAACCTCGGCTTACACAAAAGACTCGAAGAAGTTCAGGTCGGGACTTGTGGTTGACCTTGCAAGGTACAGGTGCCCCGGATGCAAGCTGATAATAGAGACGCAGTTCTGCTACGATTGCGGGAAGCGCGCACATATCGAGGGCAAGTGCCTCCAGTGCGGAAGCGCGACCACTGGAACCACGTGCGCGAAGTGTGGGGGCCAGGCGGTGACGCACGAGGAGAGGGAGGTCAACCTGACCAAGCTGGTTGCGAACTCCACGAGGGTGCTGGGCGTCACGAAGCTTCCGAGCCTGATAAAGGGAGTGAAGGGCCTTACAAACGAGGACAAGATCGCGGAGCCTTTCGAGAAGGGGATCATCAGGTCAGCATACAACGTGCACATGTTCAAGGACGGCACCGCCAGGTTCGACGCAACCGACGTGCCGATAACGCACTTCTATCCCTCGGAGATAGGGACCAGCGTGGAGAAGCTGAGGGATCTCGGATACACCAGAGACTATCTGGGCAACGAGCTTACCGGAGAGGACCAGCTTGTCGAGCTGAGGCACCAGGACGTGATACTGAGCAGGCGAGGCCTGGAGAACATGCTCCAGATAGCGAAGTTCATGGACGACCTCCTGGACAGGTTCTACCACCTTCCGAGATTCTACAATGCGACCTATCCGCAGGACATGATAGGAGCCCTTGTGATCACACTTGCACCGCACATCTCGTGCGGAGTACTTAACAGGATAATAGGCATTACAACGGCCAACATCGGGTTCGCGCATCCGTACACGATCTCGGCAAGGAGGAGGAACTGCGACGGAGACGAGGACACTACCATCCTGCTGATGGATGCCCTGATAAACTTCTCTAAAGAGTATCTTCCGGAGACTGTTGGGGGGACTATGGACACTCCGCTCATACTGACGGTCAACATAAAGCCCGATGAGGTAGACGACGAGGTGTATGCGATGGAGACTGTAGACTCGTATCCGCTTGCGTTCTACAACAAGACCTACGATTACGTGCCTCCGGCGGAGGTGGAGATAGAGCGAGTGGAGAATCGCCTCAACACCAATGCAGTGTACCAGGACATCAGGTTCACGCACGGATCATCGAAGATGGCGATCGCCGTATCGCCGAAGAGGAGCCAGTACGTGGAGCTCAAGACGATGCAGGAGAAGGTTGACGCGGAATTCGGGATAATGGACAAGATCTACGCGGTGAACAAGAGGGATGCCGCGCGGCGCGTCATAACGAGCCACTTCATACCCGACCTGATAGGAAACCTTCACTCATTCTCGAAGCAGACATTCAGGTGCTCTTCGTGCAACGCGAAGTTCAGGCGCGTTCCGTTGTCGGGGAAGTGCACGCGCGACGGAGGGAAGCTTCTCCTCACGATATCGAAGGGAGGGATAGAGAAGTATCTTGAGATGGCGATAGCCCTCGCCGAACGGTACGACCTCGACCCCTACATAAAGCAGAGGCTCTATCTCGTGCGCGATGAGATAGATAGCATATTCGGCAAGGCCTACGGGGACATAAACGCGACCGAAGGCCAGTTCAGCCTCGTTAAGTACTTCTGATCACTTCAGTTTCGCGTTCGCCTTTCTTATCGATCCTTCGAGCGCATCGAGGCCCTTGTGGAGCGCATCCCTGGGGATCGTTATCGGAGGCGCGATCCTTATCGCAGAGACTCCTGCCGGCAATAGGATCAACCCGTTCTCGAATGCGGTACGGAGCACCTCGTCGCGCTCTGCAACCGCCGGCACCTTCGTGCGCTTGTCCTTGACAAGCTCTATTCCGATCATCATTCCGATGCCACGGACATCCCCTACGAGCTCATATCTCTCCTTCATCTCGTTGAGCCTCTTCATCAGGATGGCGCCGTTGCTCTTAGACGCGGATGCCAGGACGGACATGTTCTTCTTGACATAGTCGAGGGTCGCACTCGCAGCAGCAACCGAAGCCGCGTTTCCACCGAATGTATTGGAGTGGCTCCCCTCGGGTATGTCTCCGAGGGAGCTTCTTGTCACGGTGACGCCTATCGGAAGGCCGCCTCCGACTGCCTTTGCCATTGCGTAGATGTCTGCCTCGACCCCGAAGTTATCCAGGCCGAGGAACTTTCCGGTCCTCATGAACCCCGCCTGCACCTCGTCAGAGACAAGCACGATGCCGTTGTCGTCTGCGATCTCTCTTATCCCCTTGACGAACTCCTTGGGAGGCACTATGTAACCCCCCTCCCCCTGCACCGGCTCGATGAAGATAGAGGACACCTCGCTTGCGGCGACCTCCTTTGACAGGATGTACTTCTTTATGTGGCCTATGCACTCCAGTCCGCACGAAGGGTACTCCTTCCCGAACGGGCACCTGTAGCAGTACGCGTAAGGTGCGTGCACCACGGAGTTGAATGGCCCGAATCGCTCCCTCTGCCTGGTGCTGCTTGCTGTCATGGCCAGCGCTCCGAGAGTCCTTCCGTGAAATGAGTTGTAGAATGCGATGGTGTACTGCCTCTTTGTGAAGAGCCTGGCGAACTTCAGCGCGGCCTCATTAGCCTCTGTGCCGGAGTTTGAGAAGAAGACCCTGCCGAAGCCTTTCGGGAACATGCCGGTGAGCTTCTCGGCGTACTCGATCTGGGATTGCCCGTAGAAGTCGTTGAATGCGGCGTGCATGATCTTCTGTGATTGCGCCGCAAGAGCCTTCTTCACTGCGCTTGACGGCCCATCGCCGAAGTTGTACACAGCTATGAAGCTCGTGAAGTCAACGAACTTGTTGCCGTCGGCATCGAAGACGTAGCTTCCCTCGACGCGGTCAACCACGAGCGGGTACGGCACCCTCGTGGTCGTGAGCATGACCTTCCTGTCCCTTGCAATTATCCCCTTCGCCTTGTCTAGCTTGATGGCCATCGCGATTCGATTAACCATCAGGAATAAAGGCTTAAATAACAGCCTGCGCCGGGAATTACTTCAGCTTCGCCGCATCAATCTCCAGTGCCTTTGCAAGCTGGTCCTTGTTCGACGGATCGACCTTCTCGGAGAGGAACTCGAGGTGCTTTATGTTCGTCTTTCTCTCCCTCGGCCTCACCGTGGTCACGACGTTCACAAAATTAGCGTCAATCACCTTGGTTACCACTGCCTTGTTTCCTGCGTCCCTTCCAAATCTCTTTATGCAGATCCTTCCTACCTCAACTAGTGCCATGTTCTCATTCCTATATTTTCAATTCCCTTATCTTTTCAAGTATTATCCGCGCCACTTCCTCTGCAGGCTTGTTGTCCGTGTCGATTATCATGTCGAACGGAGCCATGTCCTTTCCGAATTCCATGTCGTAAAGGCTCTTGTATATCTTGTAGTTCTCCTTGTCCCTTATCTTCGTCGTCTTTATCGTCTTCTCTATGTCCGTCCTGTCCCGCTTTGCCATCCTCTCGGCGCGGTTATGCACCTTCGCCTCGAGCCAGACCTTGAACCCCTCCTTTGAGATCCACGGAGCGGTGTAGCTCGTCACTATGACATTTCCGGCCTCAATCTTCTTTGTCAGCTTCGTGTCCACTTCCTTGTCGAAGTTAGGGTTTGTCTCCCTCTCCTTTGCAAACTTTATGCCGTCTGGCGTGTCCCACCAGTCCTCTCCTCCTGGCGTGTAGCCCCTCTCCTTCGCCATCTCCTTGAGCAGGTCTCCGGCGCCTATCATCCTTACCCCGAGCTCCTTGGACAGTATCGTTGCTACCGTGGTCTTTCCAGCCGCTGGCATGCCGGATATGATTATCGCTTTCATCTCGATCTACTCGGGATCGTCAGTGGGAGATCATCTGAAGGACATAGTTCCGCTGCGCGATTCCTATGTCATTGAGCTTCATCTCGCCGTGCTCTATCCTGCTCGCGAGCTTTATGACCGTTCCGGAGCATCTTGCGCAGAGGACCCCGCCGAATATCCTAGAATTCGATTTCCTGCTCTTGGCCACCACCTTAGTTGTCGGTATTCCGTTCAGCTCGGCACCGCAGATCGGGCAGTGCGGCTTGGATACGGCCTTCCTCTCATAGTGCACTACGTGCCTCTTTCCGGGGGTGACCCTGTCCAGCCTCCTGAAGCTGCTTGACCTGTGCATTGGCTTTGGCAATCTAAACACCTTTTCTTTCCAGGAATAGGGATGCTCTTGGATACCCTGATTCTTAAAGAATATGCTTATTTTATTGCCTTGGGAATGTATTTATTAGTTGCGGTAGCTCTATGGGCGTGTGGGAAGGCCGTGTACCTCCTCCCTTTCCAGGCCGAGAGGGCGGTAATGCCAGGCCCGGACCCATCCGGCATTCCAAGGATCGGCTCCCCCATCCCCTCGATCATGCTGGTGGCCTTCTGGTGAACCCATCCCTCGCCGCGCTGCCCCATGTCCCTCATGGAGACCATCGACTCCTCCACCGCAAGGTTGTGCATCAGCGTGTTAAGCGCGCTGCCCACGGAACAGGCGCCGTCCCTTGTGAGCCCCTTTATCTCGCCCTCCTCCCTCCCATCATCGAAGATCGTGCCCAGCTCCTTGGTTCCCTTGAGCCTTATCTTGATCGAGGAGAAGATTATGCCGTGTGTTATCCTGAAGCTGGCTATGTTCTCGTAGCGTATCACTGTTATGTCTGACTTGAGCCCGAGGTACCACCTATTGAGTATTATAACCCTCTTGTTGGTTGCCACCATGACATTCGGGCAGAGGATGGCGCCGCTTAGCCTGCGCTGCTTCGCATAGCCTACGGCGCGCTCTCCCGGAATTAGCATTGCCGAGAGCGTTATGCGCTCCTTTTTAGAGAAACTGATGTCCATCCCACCCCCTAATGAATCCCCAAACGACGGATGCATTTTGTATGGGCGGAATGCCATATGGTTTCCTATGCGTTGGGATGCCGTGCGCACTCGGTCTCCATAAGCATGACCGCACCCTCATACATGACTCATCCGTCACCCACCCTATCCCAATAGTGATCTAACTATACATCGGAACCAAGGAATATCTCGCTTTCGCAGTGCTAAGGTTTTTACGACTGCACTGGCGTTCCGGATATGGCACTTATTCACGGAGCACCGTAGCTGCTGAGCCACGTGTTCGTGTACTGCACGTTGTTGGCCTGACCGTTGTTGTTGTTTCCGGAGTAGTCATTCGCATCGCCG
>JAJYFQ010000127.1 GCA_021785375.1 Microcaldota archaeon
TTGGCCCGCTTCCTTACCGGGTCGTACTTTCCCTCAGACTCAAAGACGCAGAACAAACCCTTTATGACCTTGACCTCGACGTAGTGCTCATGCTTCTTCTTGAGTCCCTCCAGTGCCTTCCTCACCCTCCGCGGGCTCCTTGCCATACTCCAACTATGGGTAAATGAATCTATAAAAATCCATAGCATGTACAACAGCCATGCGAGGTAAATGATGGGTAAACATTTGGTACAATTATTGGCCATAAAGGCTCCGGAGCAGATCCATCTCCTCTCCCTCGGCAAGCTCTGGATTCGGCGGAGTCTCCAGTATGAGTATCTTGCTTGTTATCTTCTTGTTCTTCATCATCACGGCGAAGCCCGTCTCGCCTACGAATCCCCTGCCTATGTTGTCGTGCCTATCCCTCCCCGATCCGAGTTCGAACTTTGCGTCGTTCATGTGTAATGCATGAACTTTCTCAAGGCCCAGTGTCCTGTCGATCTCGTCCCATGCCTTCTCCGTTCTTATGTCGTATCCTGCCGCGAAGAGATGGCACGTGTCTAGGCAGAATCCAAGTCTTCCGTTCTTTGCGAGAGATGAGCCTCCATGGATCTCGGCCAGATCCTCGAGTCTCGCCCCGATGCTGTTCGCGTGTCCTGCCTGGTTCTCGAGTAGAATCGTAACGCCCCCAAGGCTCTTCGATACCGTTTCAAGTGCGTTGACAACGCTCTCCAGCCCGACCTTCTTGCCTTTGCCAAGGTGGCTCCCGAGGTGGGTTATCAGGTACTTTATGCCGAGCTCGTCGCAGATCCGAAGGTTCTTCTCGAGGGAGAGTATCGACTTATTGTACGTCTCCTCTTTGGTCGATGCGAGGTTCGGAAGGTATGGCATGTGGCATACCGGGAGTATATCGAGCTTCTCCCTCTTCTCGCGAAAGTCCTTGACAACCGTGGCAATCGGCTCCTTGACCTCCCATCCCCTTGGATTGCTGACAAAGATCTGCATCGCCGTGCAGCCTATTGCGGCTCCCCTGTCGAAGGCCAGGTCGAGGCTTCCCGCTATTGAGAGGTGATACCCTATCCTGAGCATGAGGATGGATTGGGCTAATCTGTATTATATTACCAGAACCAGCCCTTGTCGTTGCAGTCTAGCTGGAGTCCGCAGTTCTCGCAGACGAGGTGGCACTCCTGCATGTTCGTCATCACGCTGCCGCATCTGGGGCAGATATACCTCTCGCCCTTCGGGATCCTATCTTCCGTGGCCATGCGGATGACCTCCGTGACCATTCTCCATCCTGTCGAGGGTCTCTTCGAGAATCTGCATCTCCTCATTGGTCAGTGCCTCGCTCCCCGGGAATCTCCTGCTAGAGAGGACGAATTCGAGCGCCTCGGCCCTTCCACCGTCGAGGGACGCACTCTTCACCATCACATCGACTGGATCCTTCAGCGAGGAGTATACTCCTGTGTCGTCGGCCCACATCCCGAAGACCCTGCTCATGCGCATCAGCATGTCTATAGCATCGACGGACATGAGAAACCTCCTCAGCCCCTCCCCCCTGGCTATTATCTCCGGGTCCTTTATCTCGCCGTTCCTCTCCTTCTCCAGATATCCTTTGTACTGGGCCCGTATCTCGTCCGCCCTAGCTATCAGCTGGCTGATCATGAAGAGGTCCTGCTCGAGCTCCTGCCCTTTGTCGGGAAGCGCTGCGATGTAGCCCTTGATGTCGATCCGCTTCTCCTTCATCTCGTTCTTGAGTATGTCTACCGCCTCAAGAATAAGCTCGTCCTTCGACCTGGTGAGTATGTCCTCGCACCTAAGCCATGCTGGAACCCCATCGCTCTTCTCCATACTGCTCATACATCGAAAGTAAATTCAGTTAATATTCTTAATAGATTCTATTTTCTTAGACAATGTATAAATAGCCTACAGGGTAGTAGTCATTATGTCAGTGACATCCGGGCTCGACTATCAGAGACAGTCCAGGCAGGTGGGCATAGGATACGACACGGAGCTGCTCGGCAGCAGGGCCAGCGCAGGAGTGACCGAGCAGTTCTTCAGACTTATCCGCGACGAGCCCTACGCGGCGACGTACGTGGTCAATTCAGGACACAGGCTTCTCTCCATCCGCGCCACCCACGGCAAAGATGTCGGTGAGCTCATCGAGGAGAGCGGAATTCACGGCATCACTCTCTTTCTGGAGATGCTGCGCGACAGGTCGATTACCCCAAACTGGCCGGCCGCGTTCCAGATAGCTAACCACCATGTGAATCTTGCAGAGAGGATGCTCATGCTTCCGCCGAAGTCGTACACACTCGACGGGCTTAACGTCACCCTCCGCGACATAACGTGGAACAGGTGGGAAGACCTTAGGGGCAAGGTCCCGAGTTCCGGCGGAATAATGACAAGGTTCCACTCACCATCATACCTGTGACTCATCGGTGTCTGCCAGCAGTGCCTGGCATTCAGGTGATCCGCCAGAGGCGGTGGAGGATCCGCCTCTGTTCTGTATCTCTGCCATGTCACTCCCTGTTCGGTTACGAATACCTCCATCTCGTATCCGAAGTACCTTCCGCTCTGTTCCGCACTTGCCTTGCAGACCCATGCGAGTTCCGCAATCTCCTTGATGAGTCTTCCCAACTCATTGCGCAACCCGTCAGCCCGTTCGTAGTCTAGGGCTACGTACGTGCAGAGTGCGGCGGTCAGTACCCTGTCCATTCCCTTTATTCTTCCTCTATAGTTCACGCTCACCTTCATATCTACACCCAGAAGCAGAACCGCACCAAGAAACAGAGTGCCTATTTGTATAGCGAAGGCATTCGCTTTTCAGTGATAAACCTTTCAATGGCAAGATATATATACCTTACTACAATGTCTTGTAGTAAAGGTAAAGTATATAAATGTTGTCGAGTAATAATTGTGTGCCAGC
>JAJYFQ010000128.1 GCA_021785375.1 Microcaldota archaeon
CCGATCTGTTCTCATCCTTGCAGAACTGGGATCCGTGGTCCGACATCAGTTCCCGAGGCACTACTCGCCACAGCGCCACGGCGTCATCAAAGACAGATATGGCGTTGTCCGTTGTTGCGTTGGAGAACTCGCCGTACCCCATTATACATCTAGACGCATCGTCCTCGTACAGGATTATCTGCCTGCCTTTGTCGTCTTCTGTGTAATCTGTATGCCACATGGAGTTGCTGTGCCTTCTCTCCCACCTCACCCACTTCCTCTGCCTACTCTTCTTCGGATCCTTTTTGGCAAGTCCCTCCTGCAACAATACCTTATGTATCCTGTTGTGCGGCATCTTTACCCCTTTTTCAGCGAGTATCCTCTCTATGGTTAACGCACCACCCCCATATCTTTCTTTCGCTTTGCGCACGGTTCTGGCGTCCTGTGGAGAGATCGGTATGGACATGCGCCCGCGTTTCCTTAACTGCACCTTGTAAACTGGGATGCCATGGTACTTTACCCTCAGTTTTCTAACCCATTGTGGTGTTATCCCCTGCTGTTTCGCAATCCTGTTTATCGATAGTTCGCCTTCCTCTAGTCTTCTCAGTATCCATCGTAGTTGCTTGTTGTTTAGTTTTCCCATGAACGTTGAGTCACGCAAATGTACTAATTCAGTCAGGGTCAGACGCTTCAGTCGTCTTGTCGTGAGAAACTTATTTCGGGATTGTACAGCACCCGCGGCGGATCACAAGGTTTTTATAAGAAAAGATGGCTAAACAAGCATGGCCTTGGTTCTGCTCCAGACTGTGATCCCTGTCGACCTGCTTCTCATGGTCATATCCCTGATCATAATCGTCGGGTTCCTCAGCGAGGCGATCTTCAGGAGGACGAGGATCCCCGAAGTCCTGATACTCATGTTCATCGGCCTGCTTCTGGGGCCGATAGGCAGCCTGATGCCGCAGAACTACATCTCCCTTCTCAGGGAGATGACCCCTCTATTCGGTACAATCGCCCTTGTCATGATAATGTTCAATAGCGGGAAGATAATGAAGTTCAGCGGGAAGAAGAAGCTCAGAGGAAGCTGGGGGATAGTGCTCGCGTTCGCGGACTTCGCCATTCCTGCCGCCATAATGCCGTTCGTGATGTACTACCTGCTGGGCTGGCCCCTGATCTACGGTGCCCTTCTGGGGATCATACTTGGAGAGACCTCGACGATAATGGTGCTCCCGTTCATAAGGAAACTCAGGATAAGCCCGGAGTTCTACAATATGGAGGTCAACGAGACCACCTTCAACTCGGTCTTCTCCATCCTTGCCTTCTACTTCCTGCTCCTGGTCATCCAGGGTGGCACATTTACTGTCTCGTCCTACGTCCAGTATGCCCTATCCTACATAAGCATAGCGGTCTTCATAGGCCTCATCGGCGGCTTCGGGTGGCTTCTCGTAAGGAACATAATAAAGGCCGCCCGCAACTACCTTGCAACGATCTCGATCGCGATACTCATATACGGGATTGTCGATCTCCTCAGCGCCTCGGCCGTGGTCTCGGTGCTGATCTTCGCAATAATAATAGGCAACGCCAAGGTGCTGAACAGGTACCTCAACCTCAGGCACGACGGCGGGAGGGAGGAGTCCAAGGAGATAGAGAACGGGCTCGAGTTCCTTGTCAAGACCTTCTTCTTCGTATTCATCGGAATAATAACCATACTCTCCATCAACTACTTCATCTATGGCCTGATAATCGTGGCTATCCTGATAGTTACAAGGTACGGACAGGTCTTCGGACTCTACAGGAATGGCGATCGGAGATACAGGGGCCTTCTGTTCTCCCTCCTTCCGCGCGGCCTCGCCGTGGCAGTGCTTTCCAGCACCCTCTACTCGATAGGTGGGGTCTACAACACCGAGATATTCTACATCTGCTCCATCATGTTGATACTCACCAACATAGCATTCGCGATCCTCGCCAGTAGGTCCGCATCGACTCGGGATATCCGGTCATCTGATAAACGAGGATGAGAACGCCTGCCGGTTCGCCCTCTCAACCTCGGAGAGCGTCAGTATCCTGTTCTGCATCAGGAACTCCATCTCATTCCTCAAGTGAGTGACGAGCATCTCCGGCCCGTCGGTATTTATCGTGTACCTGACTCCGTGCTCCCTTATCCTGTCGAATATCCTGCGCAGGTGCTCCGCGTTCCTGACAACGCTCGTGTGCAGGTTCGACGACGGGCAGATCTCCAGCGTCACTCCCCTCTCGCGGAGCATCTCCATGGTCCTCTCGCTCTGCGTGGCGCGCACGCCGTGGCCTATCCTGTCAGGATCGAGGCTCTCCATGACCTGTACAACCGACCTGTAGTCCTGGTCCTCCCCCGCGTGTACCGTGAGTCCCAGCCCCCCTTTCCGTGCCTTCCTGTATATCTCCCCATAGTCCGAGTAACGGAATCCCTTCCTGTTGGGTCCGGCGATATCGATCCCTATGACTCCACGGTTCTGGTACTTGAGCGCCTTCTCTAAAAGAATGCTGTTCTGCCTGTGCGTAAAGGTCCTGTCCAGCGAGACTATTATCCCTGCCCTGACCGGATACTCCAGCGAGGCCCTGTCGAGTCCGCGAATCGCAGCCATCATTATCTGGTCGAGGTCCTGCTCGCCTTTCCTGTTCCTCTTCATCGGGTTGAACCTGAGCTCCAGCTGCGTGATGTTGTTCTTCCTGTACGCCCCGGCTATGGTCTGGTAGACCGATCTCTCGATGGCCATCGGGCTCGACTGTATGAGCTCCGTCCAGTCGAAGAGGGCGAGGTACTCGTTGAAGGACTTTCTCCTCTCCGGATTCACGGTTATC
>JAJYFQ010000129.1 GCA_021785375.1 Microcaldota archaeon
TATGCAATCTTCACCGCAGAGCAGATGATCAATCCTCCAAAGATGCAGGATACAAACCCGGTCGGCATAGACCTTGGGCTAAACAACTTCATTGCGCTTTCCAATGGAGAGACAATCCAAAAACCCAAATTCTTCAAAAAGAGGGAAAGGAGGATTGCAAGATGGCAGAAGATAGTCGCAAGAAGGAACAAAGGCTCGAAGAGGAGGGCAACGGCAAAGTACCATCTTCAGGAGGAATGGAAAAACATAACAAATCAGTCAAATGACTTCATGCACAAACTTTCCGACAAACTTGTTCACGGCGGGTTCACCTCATTCGCAGTAGAGGCATTGCACATGGATAACATGCTGAAGAACCACCGCCTCGCACAGTCAATACAGAACGCTTCATGGAGAAGATTCACGGACTTCCTTTCATACAAGGCTGAGAGTGCTGGTATGGGAGTAATAAAGGTAGATGCAAAAGGCACATCAAAAGAATGCAGCAACTGTGGCAATGTAATGGACATGCCTCTATCCATGAGGGATTTCAACTGCGGCAGATGCGGATTGCAGTTGGACAGGGACATAAACGCATCAATAAACATATTGCATAAGGCAACTACCCTCGGACAGAGGGAAAGTCACGCTCAGGGAGAGAATCGCCAATACAACGCAACCGGCATTGCAAACGGACTCGAAGAACTGAGAACAGACCCTGCAAATTCGGGGGAAGCCCATGCCCTTTAGGGGTGGGAGGATGTCACAAGGACAAAGGAGTATCCTAAGCGATCAGATGGTCACAACGTACTGGTGCCTGAGGTGCAGTTACTCTACGACATCGCAGGATGAGATGAACAGCCACATAAACAATGTCCACGGGGGATACGGAATGGACATGTACTCCACGCAGCAGCCTGGAAACGGTTCCGGCAGCGCAGGAGGGATCGCCGGGGCGCTAAACCCGTACTCCGGCCTGACATTCCGGGGCGAACTGGCACAGGCAAACAGTTCCTACATACCTGATAGCAAGTTCATCGGCGGAAGGGGCCGAAGCATATACGGGAGATTGCCCGTGATCTTTGTCCTATTCCTGTTCTCACTTGCCATCATCTTCTACCTTGGAAGCCCTGGCAAGAACGGATCGCCTCCTGCCATAAAGAACATAACCCCGATATTCGTGGGCGATCTCCTCATGTTCGGCGCACTCTTCATACTGGAGGGCTGGTTGGAGTTCTCGCTTGAGCAGACGATCAGGGACATCCCTACGATAAAGATAGACGCAGCGGCAGCGGGTCTCAATGAGATAAACGCCGCATTTATTCAAGAGAAGGGGGACACCATAACGAGTCTGGTCTCGAAACAGAGTTGCGTCTTCTACAGGACGGCGCTAGAGAAGTACGTTCATAGGGGTAAGAACAGCTACTGGGAGACGATCGGCTCCTCGGTGAACGGGATACCATCGCTTCTCACCGATGGGACAGGGTACCTTGCGATAGACCTTTCGGCTGCAGACATCAATCTGAACTCGCTTTACTACTATCCCCTCAATTCAAAGAACCAGGCGGTAAGGAGCGGCATGCCTGATGGCGTGGCCCTCCAGAATGCCTTCTATGGCGGTGTCACTGCCGAGAAGCTTGACGGCCTAAAACTGGAGTTCAACAGGAATGGCGTGGTCGACTTCTCGCTGTTCGGAGGGGATGAGATGAGGGTAATCGAAACCGTGGTTCCTGTCGCCGTCCCCTACTTTGCAATGGGGAGGATCGGCGAGGTTGTCGGAAGGGTTGGCAGCATGCCTGTTAAGCTGATGTCGCGCGATCCGCAGACAAAGATACTCACGGTAAGGAGCCAGAGCAAGTCGAGCATAGAGAGCACCGACAAGAGGCTGTCATTCATATCATTCGGAATCGGGGTGCTTTTCATAATCGGCGCGCTTGCATACTTCGGCTTCTGACAGGATCAGGGGTTGACAATCGGGACCTTCACGTTCTTTCCGTCGAACAGTTCCGTGTTGGTATACCACATGTCAACTGGCTTTACCATCACAAAAGTCGCATTGTGTTCCTTCAGGAACTCGGCAGCCGTCTTGCCGCCTCCAACAACCTGGGATCCGCCATACCTCTTCTGCCTCTCTCGGTAAAGCTCGTCGAGCATCTCTTCGGGAACCTCGCTCGCCACCCCTATTATCTCTATCCCAACCTGGACGTTTACCATCACCTTTTTGGGGTCGTATATGGAGACGGCAACCCTCGGATTCTCCCTGAGGTTTGCCATGTGCCTCGTGCCGTTTTCCGACATGAAATATAAGTTGAAGTCATTGTCATATACGAAGAAGAGCGAGCATGCCCACACTCCGTCAGAGTCGAGTGTTGCCAGAGACCCGATGTTCGCCGAGTCGAGACACTCCTTCAAGAGCTTACGCCAGTCTAAGTTTGCCATGCCGCTGCACCTTAACATTTCCTATATCTCTACAAGCGCTTATAAAGCTACGCATCAAGAAAATCCATATGATCCGAGATCCGGCCAGGGCGAGGCCTGGTGCCATTCGATACGGAGCTCTGCTTATGATACTCGGCAGCATCGAGTTCGTCGTCGGCATGGCCGTGGCGCAGTATGCCTTTCCATGCGCGCAGGTGTGCTACAATCCGCTGACCAATCCGATCAGTGACCTGGGCAACACCGTGGCATCGCCGCTGTGGCCGGTCTTCAACTACTCCCTCGCGCTCCTCAGTGTCACGATAATAGCATCGCTGATACTGGTCGGGAATGTCTTCGGAAAGGATTTATACTACAAGCTTGGAGTGCTCTTCAGCTCCCTTGCAGCGC
>JAJYFQ010000130.1 GCA_021785375.1 Microcaldota archaeon
TCACTATGACCCCATCCGAGTCGCCTGTTTGTTCCCAATTGGCGTCGTAGTGCTTCTCCCGTATATCGAATTTCGCTGTGCGAACTCTTTCCAGCGACTGAAGTGTATGCCGCATTTTGGATCATTCGGGTTATAGTAGGGCCTGCCTTATTAAGTTACGCTAGGTTGCGTTCATGCCCCCTTTTTCTTGGTGAAACTTTTGCAGCGGAGTTGCAAAATTCTGCATCGGAGATGCAGAACTTCTTTGGCAACCCGAAAGAAGTTTTTGCGCCCCCTCCTCTTTCTGATAAAACTCTTTCCAAAAGAGTTTTGCGGAGGCGAGCACACCGCGATGCTAACGGATAAAGATTTGAGTTAGGAGTAACCGCTGCAGTCAGACCCCGTGGAACCAGAAGCCCTTCTCCTGGCCCCTGTCCTTCTTCTTGCCTCCCAGGATCTTTCCGAGGAATGTGACCCGCTCCTGGACAGGCATCTTGCCCAGGTTCATCTGCGGGTGCTGCTCCGAGTATGAGTTCTGCCACTCGTGGAACTTTACGATCTTGTCCCTCTCGCCCTTCTCCGCGTTTGCGGTCCACTTCGCCTTCATCTTCTTCCACTCCTCCATCGTGTACGAGTAAGGAGGGTGCTCCCTTATCTGCTCCGGATCGAACTGGTAAGAGTACATGTTCTTGTAGTAGTCGTAGTCGGTTACATCCGCCGCCTTCGGGTCCACATGCACGCCCTCGCTCGCAAGGAAGTCGATTATCCCCTCGAGGCTTATCTTATCCTTGTAGTTCCCCGAGTCCTGCGGATTGTATACTATCGTTATCGTGAGCTTCGCGAACTCGACCTTTGCCTTGAGTATAGCGTCGTTGAGGAGGAGCCTGTACTGAAGTCTCGCCGCATGCTCAAGGTCTATGAGATCGTCCCTCTGGACATTCGTGAATACAACCTGCTTTATCATCTTGTACGGGATCCTGTACTCCTTCCCGTTCTCGATGATCTTGTCGTTGTACTCCCCCTCGCCCTGCTCCCTCTGTAATCTCAGGTCTCGCTGGTATGCCGTCTCGGTAGGGCCACTCTCTCTCCTGTCCAATCATATCACCTTTGAATTACAGTGGGATTATGCTCCTCCGCATCCGCAGCTCCCGTGTCCGCCGCAGCCGCCACTCTGCTCCTCTCTCTCCCTGCCTGAGCCGCATCCGCAGCCTCCGGAAGACCTTCCGCAGCCGCACGAGTCTTCCCCGCCCTCTGACTGCTCTTCCTTGTGCTCCTGATGGAGAGGCGCCTGTATTGGCTGTGGCGTTCCTGTCGAAGCAGCGGCAGCCTTCGCCGCCTTGATTGCCTTCATCTTTGCAGCTTCTGTCATGTTGACAGGGAGCTTGAAGTAGTCGGTGCTCCTGACATAGGTGCGCTGGTATGACTCGCTCGCCTCGAGAGCCTTGACGTCCCTCATGTACTTGTCCCCGGAGTATGACCAGTTGTTGTGCATGTTCTCCCACTCCTTAGAAGGAATGGAGTACTGCCTCTGGATCTTGTCCCTGTATACTTCTGGGAAGACGTTGAACGTGCAGAACGGAAGGACCCTTCCATCAGGCATCGCGTAGTGTATGTCGCACTTCTCGACCCTCTTGATGTCGTAGGTGTACTCATCCTGGAAGTGCATCATTCCGAGGAAGAGTGACTTGAGCTGGAAAGCGCCCATGCTCGAGAAGTCGTGCTTCATTATGACGCTGAGGAGCAGCTTCGTGAAGTTGACTGACTTCGGCTGATTCTGCTTGTCCACGAACTTGCCGAGGCCGGCCACGGCCTTGAGGGCTATGAGCTTCCTCTGGATCATGTTCTTTCCGTCCATCTCATTGACAGCGCCCTGCAGATGCTCGAGAAGCCCGGGTATGTCGACGAACCTTGCGACGGGTATTATCTTTCCGTCCGTGTCCTGGAAGATGTACGTTCCTGCACCGCATGCGAAGTGTATAGAGAGGTCGTACTTGTACCCTCCGCTGAGCGCCTCTATGAACTTGTTTATTCCGCCAACGTAAGGAACCGAGAACCAGTCCTCCTTCATTATCACTCCCCCGGTCTGTTCCTCTATGAGCTTGATCGCCCCAGGTATCGAGATCCTCTGCCTCTCCCTCATCCTCGCAGGCATCCTTCCTACCAGCGAAACCGGCTGGAAGTTTACCGCCTTGACGACGTCGGTGTTGGTCAGCGCGACGTTGACTATGTTTCCCAGCTCGTGGTCGTTTATCGTCCTTATGACCGTTGGCACGAGGACTATCCCGATTCCGGCCTTTCGTGCCGCATCGAATGCCAGCGGCGCCTCCCAGTGGTTCTTCGGGTTGGCCCTCTTTGAGACTCCGTCGAAGGACATGTAGAGCGTGCTCACTCCGGCGTGCCTGAGCTTTATCGCCTCCTCAGGGTGAAGCCCGAGGTTTATTCCGGTGGTGTTGAGCTGTATCTGGTCGAACCCGGCTTCCTTCGCATTCTTGACTATCTGGGCGAGCTCCGGCCTCATTGTCGGCTCCCCTCCCGTTATCTGGAGTGCATTGGCGGGTATCGGCTTCTGGTGCCTGAGCACGTAGAAGATCTTGTTGAGCTCCTCGACCGTGGGCTCGTATATCGCTTCGCCCTCCTTGGCATAGAAGAAGCAGTACCAGCACGATAGGTGGCACCTGTTCGTTATGACGACGTTGGCGAGTCCAGTATGAGACTTGTGCCTCTCGCAGATCCCGCAGTCGAACGGGCAGTTCTCTCCCTTGTTTATGAAGTTTGGATTGTCAAAGCCCCTTCCGTAGTAATTG
>JAJYFQ010000131.1 GCA_021785375.1 Microcaldota archaeon
ACATCTATTTCGCTAATGTCATTTATGAAATCATACAGAGCAATTCTAGTTTGTTACATAATGAACAGATACGATCATATGGATTGGCACGATTTTTCTTCACACATCTGATAGGCGAAATGATGAAAGAGGATGAACTAGGTAAATTAGTACTAGCTAATCCTAAAGAATACGTTACAACCGATTTAACTATTCTTAAAAATACCATAAGTAAGCTTTGGGGACTCATAACGCCCGATATAAATGCCTATATAGATAAATATGGCGAAGAGCACGAGAATTTCTTCGACTATAAAAACGTGTTTAAGAACTCAAGTTTTGTAAAAGAAATGACTAGGCAGATAAAAGCAGATCAAGAGAGAATTCTGATTAGGCATCCAGAAGATTCATTTAAATCGATATTCGAAACCTTCAAAACTGAGCCTGCTCTCCAATAGATTTATTATCGTCGGATAGGAATTTTTATTACCGTTAGCAATCTCTATGTGATATGTTTCGTGCCTATCTTACTTTAGTTTCCTAATATCTGCCCCACAAACTCGCTGACCTTGCCCATCCCTTCAGTACGAACCCGTAAGGATCAACCCTTTCCAGGCTTCCCGAGCACGTTCCCAATGACCTTGTGTACGCTCTCTGGAGGTGCGTTGTGCGACAGTATCTGCTGCACGAATGCGTTGACGTCGTCCATGCCCTTCAGGACCAACCCCGGGGCCTCCGGGAGCCATCCGTCGTGTGGGAGCACCAGCGGATCTCCGAATATCCCGCGCCTTGATATTCCCTCTGCGAGAGCAAGGATCTGGTTTTTGCCCTTCCCTGCCTCTTCCCCCGCCTCGAACTTCCTTGTCTCTTCGTCAACGTAAGTTATCGCATCGCGCAGCATCTGGTTCCTCAGCCCGAAGAAGACCTGCGGGTCAGTCCTGCTGGTGCCTGTCGAGACACCAGCCCTGTATCCCTCCAGGCTCTCCTCCCTCTGCCTGTGCCACTCTCCCAGGAACTGGCCGTTTATGTGGAAGATTGCCTCTGCTCTTGCATCTCTCGACTTCTTCGTCTCCACCATGTTCTTGTAAAAACCGTCGAGGACGCTGAGCGTAACCCCCACCGTGACGGCGCTTATCAGCAGCGGCACCTTCCTGACATCGGGGTTGTACTGCTTGTAAAGCGCGGTGAGTATTGCCGCCTTCTTCTTCGGGTCGTAACCCAGGTATCTGGTGAAGAGCCCGTCGAACGGATTCTCCTTTGGCACCGGCCTTCCTTTCAGTGCCTCCGGCCTGATCTTCTCAGTCACCCTCATCGAGAGGAGGTGCGCCTTCGTGAAGAGGTCCACTGTGTAAGCGACCTCATCGAATGCTGCTTCTATGTACCTCTGCCTCACGTTCTCCACGAACATCGGCTTCCCCTCCATGCAGAGGATCGAGATAATGACCGACTCCCTCTCTCCGAGCTCGAGCATAAGGTCGTTGGCCCTCGGTGGCCTCGATCCTATCGTCCTCGTCAGTTTCGCGAGCGCGTCGATCTTCTTCTCCTCCATCCGAATACCGCTTTGTAATGGAACGAGCATGTACTTAAATCTATCTCCATCTGTATTAATGTGTATCAGAGTATCCACTGAAATGTAGGAAGCTTTATATATACTTATTAATATAGATTAAATCAGATTGCGCAGTTGCGCGGTCTGGGTGCAAACATGCCGAACGAAAAACTTGTATCGACCGTCGTGTATCTGGACAGTGGAGTGGCCGCATGGCTCGACGCAAAGAGCCTCGAAGGCTGCAAGAAGTCCGCCCTCATAAGGCGGGCTCTGCACATCTACATGGACAGCGAGCTCGCGGCAGACGAGTACAGGAAGGGGCAGTCCGATGCTCCAGGCGGGGCATGAGGGGATCCAATGGCTCCGAGGAGACGGAGGAGGAGCAGCTCGCGAGGTACGCAGACGCTCTTGGCTGGTTCCTAGAGCATCCGGAAGGCCTGGGGGACGACAAGGTTCTCAGGGCCTACCTGGAGTATCTCAAGGGCCTCCTGGCAGAGAAGTCCGGCGCTGCGAAGTGACCCGGGCGGTGCATTGATTTGATTTTTCCGGCGGGCCGTTGCCCGCCCACTGCATTCATGTTCATGGTGGTTTGGATGGGAAGCGGAATGAGAATCGAATCGAACGCATGGCAGGTCTCTCCTGAGGAGGCCGTGGTAAGGCTGAGGGAGCTGATAGGCAGGCGCGGAAGGCCTGTCGGGCTCGGCAGGGCCGCACTGCTCGTGGGGAAGACCCTGGCAGTCTTCCTCGCGATCTACGTGGTTGTCGGGTCGGTGGTGGGAATAGCTATTGGCCAGCCTATGGCCGCACTCGCTATCAACATAGGGGGCACAGTACTCTATGCCTGGAGAGCTGTCAGAAAGGAGACCGGATCTGCAAGGCGGAGAGACCAGGCCAGAGGAAGCATACTCGTCGGAGATGCCTTCCCGCACTTCGCCGAGTCTTCCGGAATTGGCAGCGCTCCAATGGAGGTCGGCCAGGAAGGCAGAGTTTCGGCCGACTACCTGAACGAGCCGAACCCTCACGTGCTCATGATAGGCAGCACGAGCTCTGGAAAGACTACTACTCTGAGGAGCTTCATTGCCAGGGTGGCAGTGGCCAACAAGGTCCCATTCCTTGTCATCGACTGGAACGGCGAGAACGGGACATGGGCAGGAGAGGCCGGCGCAACGGTCTGGAAGGTGCCGGACCACTTCAAGATAAACC
>JAJYFQ010000132.1 GCA_021785375.1 Microcaldota archaeon
CTGGTCTCTCTCTATGTCCTCCAGCCCTTGGCTTATGTATTCCACTATCTCTTCCATCCTCGGGACCGCTATGTTCTCTATCGCGTTCGACCTCCTGTTAAGCTTATCTATCTCTTTGAGCAGCTTCCTTAACGAGTTCTCTTTCTCCGCTATCTCTATGAGCATGCGGAACGCCCTCTCGAAACTCTCTTTCGCATCATGGACAGGAGGCGGGACCGAGATGAGCTCGTATGGCACATTCTCTCTTGCCTTCGCCCCGAGCCTTATGTTCGGTATCTTTACCCCCATTATGTTTTCCGCTTCGACTGACGCGCCTATCCTGCTCTGTTCTATCGCTATCCTCTCCAGCCTTATCCTCCCCGAATATATCTCCGCTATCTTTATTCTGTCTTCCGCATCTGATATGATCCCATAAAGGTCGACCTTGAGCAATTTGATCTCGTTTATCATCTTGAAGAATGCGAGCACCAGGCTCGCTCTCTTCATCTTGAGGAGTTCCAGGCCGCGCTCCGCTATCTTTATCTTTGATTTGGTACGCATCATCTCCAACCTAGTCAGTTTCGCGTTGTGCATCCTTCCACTTTCCATATTTCTTTATCTGTTCTGGCTTGAGCCTCTTCATTTCTTCGGTGTCTAGCGCGCCGAAAAGGTCCCAGCCCAGCTCGAGCGTCTTCTCTATGTCCCTGTCCTCGTAGTAACCCTGCGAGACGAACTTTCCTTCGAACTCGCTTGAGAACTTAAGGTATTTCTTATCTGACTCTGTCAGCGCCTCCTCTCCGACTATCTCTATCAGGTTTCCGACTTCTATGCCGCGCGCATATGCAGCGTAGAGCTGGTCTGCGACATTCCTGTGGTCTTCTCTTGTGGACCTCTTGCCGATTCCCTGATTCATCAGCCTTGAGAGCGAAGGAAGCACGCTCACGTTCGGATATATCCCTTTCCTGTATAGCTCGCGGCTCAGGACTATTTGGCCCTCGGTTATGTATCCGGTCAGGTCGGGAATCGGATGTGTTATGTCGTCGTTAGGCATTGTGAGTATCGGCATCTGCGTTATCGAGCCCTTCCTGCCTTTGATCTTGCCTGCACGCTCGTATATCGTTGAGAGATCAGTATACATGTATCCCGGAAATCCTCTTCTGCCAGGCACCTCCTCCCTTGCAGCAGAGACCTCTCGCAGCGCCTCGCAGTAGTTTGTCATGTCGGTGAGTATCGCAAGCACGTGCATTCCCTGGTTGTATGCCAGGTACTCCGCGGTTGTCAGCACAAGACGCGGAAGTATTATCCTTTCCATAGACGGCTCTGATGATAGGTTCAGGAACATGATCGACTTTTCGAGCGCTCCTGTGCTCTCGAACTCCCTCTTGAAGAAATTTGCCTCCTCGCTGTTTATTCCCATCCCTCCGAAGACAACAGCAAATCCCTCATCGTTGCTCCGCAGCTTGGCCTGTCTTGCTATCTGCGCCGCCAGCTTGTTGTGCGGAAGGCCTGCTCCAGAGAAGATAGGAAGCTTCTGTCCTCTGACCAAGGTGTTCATGCAGTCTATTGTAGATATGCCGGTCTGTATGAACTCGGACGGTTCTTCCCTGGAATAGGGGTTTATCGCGCTACCGTTGATCTCGATCTGCTCGTCGCTCCGTATAGGCGGGCCATTGTCTCGCGGCCTTCCCAGACCGTCGAACACCCTTCCAAGCATGTTGGTACTGACGTTCAGGGTTGCTGCGCTGCCGGTCAGCCTGACGCTTGTCTCTTTAAGGTTCATGCTGCGTGTATCTCCGAAAGACTGTATTATAGAGAGGCCATTCCTGCTGTCCAGGACCTGGCCCCTGACGATGTTCCCTCCTTCCAGCTTTATATCCGCCATCTCCCCGTAAGCGGCATCTTTTATCCCCTCCACAAAAAGCAGTACGCTCGTTATCTTTTTTATTGTCTTGTAATATACGTCTCCCATATGCTCAGTCCCCTCAAGTCCTCTTTTTTCCGATGGCTGCAATCTCCGCCGCTGTTTCGGAACAGAAACCCTCTATCTCATCCTCTTTCACAAACTTCATCCGTGATATTCTCTGTTTTATCGGGCTCTTCCGCAGCTCTTCTGCTGAAGTGCCGTGCGACAGCGCAAATCGGTAAGCGTCATCTAGAGATATTATCATCCTTAGCATGAGACCTTGCTTCTTTATCGTTGTGTATGTGTCGACCTCGTCGAACGCACTCTGCTGCAGGAAGTCTTCCCTTATGGACTGCGCAGTATAGAGGGTTATCTTATCATCCTCCGGAAGCGCGTCATAGCCCACAAGCTGCACTACATCCTTTATCTCTGCCTCCTTCTGCAGTATAGACATGCACCTCTTGTACAGCGACTCCCAGTCCTCAGCGACGTTCTTGCTGTACCAGTCCTTGAGATCGTCGGTGTATAATGAATAGCTGTTCAGCCAGTTTATCGCTGGGAAGTGGCGGGCGTTTGCGAGCGCAGAGTCTAGCGCCCAGAATACCCTCGTCGCCCTTAGGGTATTCTGGGAGACCGGTTCTGATACATCTCCGCCTGGCGGAGATACTGCCCCTATTACCGTGATAGAGCCTGTCTCTCCGTTAAGGAGAATCGACATCCCAGCGCGCTCGTAGAACTCCGCAATTCTTCTTCCGAGGTAGGCTGGATATCCCTCCTCTCCCGGCATCTCCTCTAAACGTCCGGATATCTCTCTCAGCGCCTCTGCCCATCTTGAGGTGCTGTCCG
>JAJYFQ010000014.1 GCA_021785375.1 Microcaldota archaeon
GGTCAAGCGCAGGGTCTTCTCCACGACTCCTGTATTCAGGGCCAGGTGCGTTGTCACAAGGAACCAGAGCGGAATGTTCAGCGTGGACTTCCCTACGACGAGCAAGAGCCTTGACATGATAATGCTGCTCAGGGCACTCGGCCTTCAGGTCGAAGACATACTCAACTACACGAGCGACCTTCTTCCATTCAAGAACGACATGCTTCTCAACATCGAGACGAGCGATGCGAAGGATATGGCCCCCAAGGACTCGCTCCTCGAGCTCGGAAAGATGGCGGCCCCGGGACAGGCAGGAAAGTACCAGGAGAAGAGGGCCGAGATGCAGCTCGACAACTACCTGCTCCCGCACATCGGCGGAGGCAGCGAGGACAGGCTCGAGAAGGGCAAGTACCTCATACAGATGGCAAGAAAGGCGACGATCATTGGAAACAAACTCGCGAGGCAGGACGACAAGGACCACTATGCCAACAAGAGGGTCAAGTTCTCAGGAGAACTCATGGAGGAGCTCTTCGCCTATGCGTTCAGGTTCTTCGTCAAGGAGGTCAAGTACCAGATCGAGAGGACGAGCGCAAGGGGAAGGAAGCTCAGCATACAGGCGATAATCAACCCGGACACGCTCACCGAGAAGATCGCGTACGCGATGGGAACCGGAACGTGGGTCGCGGGCCAGACCGGCGTCTCGCAGGTTCTCGACAGGACGAACTTCATAAGCTCTTACACTCACCTGAGAAGGGTAAAGTCCCCTCTCGCAAAGAAGCACCCGCACTTCAGGGCGAGGGACGTACACGGGACACAGTGGGGCAAGATCTGCCCTTCAGAGACTCCCGAAGGGCAGGAGGTAGGCCTGACTAAGTACCTTGCGATAATGTCTAAGGTCAGCGTCGGCGCAGAGGAGCAGCAGATAGAGCAGAAGCTCACCGACATACGGAAGATAGAGAAGATATAGTTGATGTTCATGGCAAAGGAAGAGGAACCTAGGAGCTACATATACCTCAACGGAAGGATCCTTGGCCACGTCAAGGACCCCGAGCAGTATGTCTCAGAGATAAGGGCCGCGAGGAGGAAGGGCCTCATATCCGGAGAGGTCAACATCGCCTATGCGAAGTCGCTCAATGCGGTCAACATAAACACCGACAAGGGCAGGATAAGGAAGCCGTACATAATCATCGAGAACAGGCAGCCGAAGCTCACCACTGAGATGGTGGAGAAGCTTAAGAAGAAGGAGATCGACTTCAACTGGCTCCTGAGAAATGGAATACTCGAATACCTCGATGCCGAAGAGGAAGAGAATGCGCTCGTCGCCTTCAGCGACGAGGAGATAACGGAAAAGACCACGCACATGGAGATCGACGTCGCATCGATCTTCGGATTCACCGTTAACACGTCTCCGTTTCCGGAGCACAACAATATCGCGAGGCACGCGATGCTCGCCAACTTCACGAAGCAGGCGGAGGGGCTCTATGCGTCAAACTTCAACCTCAGGTTCGACTCAAGGGCTTACCTGCTCTTCTATCCGCAGGCTCCGATAGTCACAACCGCGGCATACGATGGCGTCAACATAAAGCACCACCCGAGCGGTCAGAACTTCGTCGTTGCACTCTCCACCTACTACGGGTACAACATGGCCGATGCCATAGTCATCAACAAGGCCGCGGTCGACAGGGGGCTGGGAAGGAGCGTCTTCTACAAGACCTATGTCGACGAGGAGAGAAGGTACCCCGGAGGCCAGAAGGACAAGTTCAAGCTCCCGCCTCCGACCGCGGAGGGATACATGGGAGAGCACGTATACTCAAAGCTCGGGGACGACGGAATAATAGAGCCGGAGCTCCACATAGAGGAGGGAGAGGCGCTCATAGGAAAGATCGCGCCGCCGAGGTTCCTTGAGGAGAACATCGGCGCCGGAGGCCTCGAGGAGAAGATGCGCGACGATTCGTCAGTGCTCAAGCCGGGAGAGGCCGGAGACGTAGACAGCGTCGTATTCACCGAGTCCACAGGCGCAACGAAGATAGTCAAGGTCAGGATAAGGGCACTCCGTGTGCCTGAGAAGGGCGACAAGTTCGCGTCAAGGCACGGACAGAAGGGAGTCATCGCCATGGTCGTGCCTCCGGAGGACATGCCGTTCACCCAGGACGGGATAGTTCCAGACCTCCTGCTCAATCCGCACAGCATTCCGACAAGACTTACATTCGGCCACCTGCTGGAGGAGCTTGCCGGTAAGGCGGGTGCGGTAAACGGCAACATAATAAACGGAACCGCGTTTGCAGAGAAGGGCTCAACGAGGATATCCGATTACGGAAAGATACTCGAGGAGCACGGGTTCGACAGGTCTGGAGAGGAGACCCTCTATGACGGGATAACTGGGAGACCGTTCAGGGCGAAGGTCTTCACGGGAGTCGTATACTACAACAGGCTGTACCACATGGTCAGCAACAAGATGCAGGTGAGAAGCAGAGGAAAGGTGCAGATACTGACGCACCAGCCTACCGAAGGAAAGGCGAGGCAGGGGGCGCTCAGGTTCGGAGAGATGGAACGTGACGCGCTCATAGGGTACGGAGCGAGCCTTCTCCTCAAGGAGAGGCTTCTCGACCAGTCGGACAAGGCCTCTGTCCTCATCTGCAAGGAGTGCGGTGACATCGGATACTACGACAGGATCAAGAGGGTGGCGATCTGCCCGCTCTGCGGGAGCAACTCTTTCGCGGAGGTGGAGATCAGCTACGCTTTCAAGATACTGCTTGACGAGATAAAGTCCCTCCACATCATGCCGGGAGTGAAGTTGAACGTATAGGTGCTATTGGATGCAGGCCGAGGTAATTAAGGACGTGAAGTTCGGGATAATCTCCCCAGACCAGATAAAGAAGCTCAGCGTGGTCAAGCTCAGCGTGCCCGATACCTACAACGAGGACGGCTATCCGATAGATGGCGGTCTTCTTGATCAGAGGCTCGGGGTGATAGACCCTGGCCTCATCTGCAAGACCTGTGGTGCAAGGGCAAAGACCTGCCCCGGCCACTTCGGCCACGTGGAACTCGTCAGGCCTGTGATACACTCGGAGTTCTCCAAGATCATCTACATGCTTCTGCAGTCGACCTGCGGCACGTGCCACAGGATACTCCTGGGAAACGAGGAGATACAGAACCTCAAGGACAAGACGAAGGGGATAGTTGCGATAGAGGCCAAGGATCTCCCCGAGGAGGGAACAGAGGCGGCAGTCGAGGAGGTTGAGGAGAAGAAGGGGACGAAGGGCGTGCTCAAGAGGATAAGAAGCGCGAGGAAGTGCCCTCATTGCGGTGCGGTACAGAACAAGGTCAAGTTCTCATCGCCAACATACTTCTACATGGGAGAGAAGAAGCTCAAACCCGACGAGATAAGGGACTCGCTTGCCGGCATAAGCAACGAGGACCTCAGGATCCTCGGAGTGGACCCCGACTCAAGCAGGCCGGAATGGCTCGTGCTCACGTATCTGCTCGTACCTCCAGTCAATGTCCGCCCTTCGATCACGCTCGAGAGCGGAGAGAGGAGCGAGGACGACCTCACGCACAAGCTCGTCGACATAATGCGTATCAACCAGAGGCTCGCGCAGAACATAAATGCAGGGGCCCCGCAGATAATAATCGACGACCTCTGGGAACTCCTCCAGTACCACGTCACGGCATACTTCAACAATGAGACATCGGGAATACCTCCTGCGAGGCACAGGTCCGGCAGGGCGCTCAAGACCCTGGCGCAGAGGCTGAAGGGCAAGGAGGGAAGGTTCAGGTACAACCTGAGCGGAAAGAGGGTCAATTATTCGGCAAGAACGGTCATCAGCGTAGATCCGTACATAGACCTTGACGAAGTCGGAGTGCCCCCCGACATCGCATCGAAGCTCACGATTCCGTTCTACGTCACCCACTGGAACATCGAGAAGGCAAAGGAGATGCTCGCGAGGACCGAGTACCCCATGATACTCAACCTCATCAGCAGCGACGGAAAGAGGAAGAGGGTAATAGACACGAACAGGGAGGAGCTTCTCAAGGGGATGAAGCCAGGAGACATAATAGAGAGGCAGCTCATCAATGGCGACATAGTCCTTTTCAACAGGCAGCCGTCGCTTCACAGGGTCTCGATAATGGCGCACCGCGTCAGGGTGCTTCCTGGAAAGACGTTCAGGATAAACTTCTGCGTTACACCACCTTACAACGCCGACTTCGACGGAGACGAGATGAACCTCCACGTCCCGCAGACGCTGGAGGCGCAGGCAGAGGCGAAGTACCTGCTCGAGGTGCAGTACCAGATATTCTCGCCGAGGGACGGAGAGGCCATTATAACGAACAACGAGGACGGAATAACCGGAATGTACTTCCTCACCAAGGACGAGACGAGGCTCACGAAGGACGAGGCGTCGTACATACTCGGGATAGCCGGCATCTACGAGCTGCCGAAGCCTGAAAAGAACGGGCTCTACAAGGGCAAGGACGTCTTCTCCATGCTGCTTCCAAAGGACCTCAACTTCGAGACCAAGATCTCTGGAGGAACGCTCAAGATAGTCGACGGAAAGCTCATTGACGGGGTAATAACCAAGGAGACGTACGGAAAGGGCAACAACAAGCTGCTCATAAAGATAGGCATGGACTACGGGTACGAGGCGCTGAAGGACTTCCTATACGTCTCATCGAAGCTCGCCGACGCCTACGTCACGTTCGCCGGAATCACGGTAGGGGTGAAGGAGTACACCACGAACGAAGAGATAGAGAAGGCGAGGCTCGCACTGCTGGATAACACGTTCAAGCTCGTTGACGAGAAGATCCACCAGTACAGGGCCGGGAAGCTTGAGCCGCTTATAGGCTACACCAGAAGGGAGTCGCTTGAGCGCATGATCATCGTGGACCTCAACATAGCGAGAGACAAGGCCGGAGAGGTCCTCATAAAGTACGTCGACCCGGCAAACTTCGCCATGCAGATGGCCCGGGCTGGATCGAGAGGAAGCATCTTCCAGTACGAGCAGATGTCGATGTTCCTCGGGCAGCAGGCAACCCTGAGTGGAGGAAGGATCAAGAGAGGATACTACACGAGGAGGGTGCTCCCTCACATAAGGGAGGGCGACGTCGGACCTTCGGCAAGGGGGTTTGTCAGGACGAATTACGAGATGGGGCTCTCCCCTATAGACCTCTTCATGCACGCCGTAGGGTCGAGAGGATCCGAGGTCTACAAGGCACTTCTCACGGCAAGGTCCGGATACCTTTACAGGAGGCTCTCGAACGCGCTCCAGGACCTCTATGTGGAGAGGGACTTCAGCGTCAGGGACACCAGCAACAACATAGTGCAGACTATGTACGGCGGAGACGGCATCGAACCTGTCACCGTACAGTTCGCTAAACTGTCCAAGGCTGAGAAGAAGGGTTGATGTTTATGGCAAAGGAGAAGAAGAATGATGAGTACAAGGTGCAGTACAGCGAGCCTGTAGGAATGCTCGCGGCACAGTCGGTCGGAGAGCCGGGAACACAGATGATCCTTAGGTCATTCCACTTTGCAGGTATCGAGTCTGCGATCGCCACATCTGGGCTCCCGAGGATAGTGGAGCTCGTCGACGCTAAGAAGAAGCCCAGCACGCCGCTCTCCACAATATACCTGGAAGGAAAGGCAGCGAAGGACCTCGACGAGGCAGAGAAGGTAGCTAAGAAGATCAGCGAGGTAAAGATGAACACGCTGATAAGGAGAACCGCGGAGAACTTCTCGAAGGGAACGATAAAGTTCATGCTCAACAGGCAGGAGCTCGAGTCGCAGCAGATGACACCGAGGCAGGTGGCTGACAAGCTCGGCAAGCTCATGAAGCTCGACTCATCAGTAGAGGAGTACACGATCATAGTCAGCATGCACACGAAGAACCTCAAGGACATAAGGTCGACGAGGGTCAGGATAACAAGGTCTGTCATAAGCGGTGTCGAGGGCGCCGGAAAGGCGATAGTCCAGAGGGACAAGAACGCCGGAGATTTCTACATAATCTCGGCAGGAAGCAACATCGCCGGGATAATCGAGATAGACGGAGTGGACAAGACGAGAATATACACGAACGACGTCTTCGCAATGTACGGGCTCTTCGGGATAGAGGCGGCGAGAAATGTCCTCGCAAGGGAGCTCAAGCTCACCCTTGACGAGCAGAAGATCTCTGTTGACTACAGGCATCTTCTCCTCATTGCCGATGCGATGACGGCGAGCGGCTCGATAAAGGGGGTCGGAAGGCACGGTCTCAGCGGAGAGAAGAGCTCTGTCTTCGCAAGGGCCGCATACGAGGAGACGGTCAAGCACCTCATCAACGCTGCCGCGTTCGGAGAGGTGGACCCGATGAGGGGAGTCACCGAGAACATACTTGTCGGAAAGCAGATCCCTGTCGGCACAGGATCTGTAAAGCTCGCTATAAAGAAGGAGGACATGGCCAAGATAAAGCCTAAATAGCCTCTCTTTCATAATAAATTGTTATTCTTTTTGATTTTGGTGGATATGATGTCAACACAAGAGAGGCCCTTTGACCTTCTGAACAAGTCACTCGGCCAGCAGGTCATGATAAGGCTGAAGAATGGGACCGACATAAGGGGAAGGATAACGTCGTTCGACGCGCACATGAACATCGTCATAGACAGCGCGGAGGAAGTCGAGGACGGTGCCCTGAAGACGAAGCTCGGGACCATACTCCTAAGAGGAGGAAACATCCTCTTCATCTCCCCTGCGTGACGGCAGTGCGTGTTATCTGTTTTTCGGCAGATGGGATACTATGACTGATGTAGACAAAGTCAAGAACTTCCTGTTTGAGGTAGGTGTGCTCAAGACAATACCTAGAACCGGCTGGCTTAAGGCCGGCATAAAGCTTCCGGAGACTGTGGCAGAGCACTCGATGAGGACGGCAATATTGGGGTGGGTTATTGCAGACATGGAAGGGGCCGACACCAACGCCGTAGTAAAGATGTGCCTTATACATGACCTTGCAGAGAGCCGCATACACGATTTTGACCGCACAATGAAGGTGTACATAGACAAGACTGATGCAGAGATCAAAGCACAACGGGATCTGACCAAGAACCTTCCCGAAAAGATGCAGAAGGAATTTTCGGCCCTCTATAAAGAGCTATCTACTAAAAGTACAAAGGTCGCAGACATAGCAAGGGATGCCGACCGGCTCGAGATGTACATACAGGCGCACGAGTACGAAAATGCCGGATGGAGCAAGGACATCCTAGATGCATGGAAGGAGAGTGGAAGCAGAAACCTGAAGACCAAATCAGCCAGGAAGATAATGAAGGCGGTTGAGGGATCCTCATTCAAGGACTGGTGGCAGTTTATCTACAAGTAGGATCGGGCGCTAGAAGATAACTTTATATTGTAAAACAGCCAATCCCTACTGCTAATTCTGGGCTCTTAGCGCAACGGTAGCGCGCCTGCATGGCATGCAGGAGGTTGCGGGTTCAAATCCCGCAGAGTCCACTCTATTCCAGCCTAATAGAAAGTATTAAATATGTTTATTCACATAATAATTATGTGATTATATGCCGAATATAACCTTGGTTATAAGTGAAGATCTTAGAAAAGAAATGGAGAAGCATTCGTCAATTAAATGGTCGAGCGCCGTAAGGAACATAATAGAGCAGAAGCTTGCCGACTTTGAAGAGCTGGAGAAATTGGCGGAAAAAAGTAAGTTTACCATGAAAGACTGGAAACTTATAGAGAAAAAGGTATCGAAGAGCATGGCAAAACACGCAAAGGTGCTTCTCGATGAGAGCAACAGTTGATGCAAACGTCCTATTCGCTTGTCTGATAAAGGACTCTGCAACTAGGCGGCTGTTTCTCAATCCTATACTGACTCTTTTTGCCCCAGAGTTTCTCAAGGATGAATTGGCGGCCCACATTATAGAGATTCGGGACAAATCTGGGATGAATGATGGAGAGCTATTACACATGGTTGAGAAGGTATTTGCTCAGGTAATATTCGTACCAGACAAAGAGCTAAAGCCATTCTTACCTGCAGCCGCTAGTCTTATTGCAGATCAAAAGGATTGGCTGTATTTTGCATGCGCATTACGTGAAGACACCCTGATATGGAGTAATGACAACGATTTTAGCTTTCAGAATAGAGTTAAGGTTCTCACAACAAGGGAGCTTATGGCCAGCATCGGTTCATTATAGAATCCAAACATGACTTTGTCTGCTGTATTGCTTTATATGGCATGCAGGAGGTTGCGGGTTCAAATCCAGCAGAGTCCATCCTCTGTTTTGTCGTCTACGGCACTATCGAATGTTACTATAAAATCTTTTCGCAAAGACGCGGAGGCCACACCTCCTTTGCCATTTAAATGGCATGGCTAAGGGCAGAAGAAAAGAAAAATAAAACCAAAGCGGATCCCGTGCTTACATCGTTGCTCCGAGTGCCCCGATGTACGTAATGATGAATCCCAATATGGCCGCCAGGAACAACGATCCCCCACCTGTCAGGATGAAGAAAGCCCCCCCGCTCATAATGACAAACCGCCATATTATGCTGCGCATCATCTCCGATACCGGCCTACCTGAGAGCGATCCAACACTAAAGAAGAATAGTGTTATCGCACTCACTATCGCCCCCGCTATTACGAAAGGACCCAGGAAGGCTGCCGCGCTTATCCAAGGGCCGACTAACGCTCCGCTGCTATACCACGTGAAAAACACGTACAGGTATACGAGCGAACCGAGAAGCATCACTGCCCCTCCGGTCTGACCCGCCATTCTCTTTTTTGCCGCCATTCATATTCACCATTCAAGAATGAGGTTGGAGGATTTTTAAACCTGCCGTATCACTGGTATGCCTTCTCATTGACAAAAGGGGCAAGCGCGACGACTATGGCAGGGACGTAGAACTCTTTCCGGTTCATCCTGTCATTCGTGAGATATCCTACCGCGCCCCGGTTGTGCTTCGTTCCCTTCTCCCCAGTGATTATGTCGGTCACATTGCCCAGCTCCTTTCCGTCAAGCAGCATCTTTACCATCGTTTCGGGAAGTTGCACGTGTGGTGAGGCACCGAATCCCAATCTCTCCCTCCCGTCCATGATGCAGATTGCGCCAAACGCAAACCACCTCCCGCGTATCTTCGTTATTCCTCCTTCTATCCCTATGAATAGGTCGGCGCCAAGGTCCTTCTCATTGTCTATCCTGAGCATCTCCGCTGCCCGGTTCTCGGCACCAAGGTACGTCTCATCGCCTATCGGTTGGTCCGCCACTCCCGATTCTGCGGCTATTCCGACCACCTCCGCGTTATCGAAGTACCTAGACAGCGCCTCCCTCGCGGCCTCTATCTTTACGGGATTTACTGACCCTACTAGCGCCTTCATAGTGTCACCATATCTTTCTTATCCAAGAGGCAATGCCTATAACGACTTTCTCTTCATGCCCCCTAAACGAGTGACGGGCGTCTTTTATCATCAATGAATCAAAGGGAGTCGCACCGGCCGCCTTTCTAAGGATCTCTATGTATTTTTTTACTGGTTTAACGGCGCCTTCATCGCGCGTTCCGAAGATCACACACATCGGCGTCCTGACCTTCCTGAACTCTGCCAGTTTACCGTCGTAATTGAAGAGCCTGGCTTCAATCCTCTTCAGGTCTGCTATGGATAGGAACCGCTGTGGTGCGAAAGGCATTCCCGGAGTGTACGCATTTCCCTTCCGCGCCTTTGAAAGTGCCTTCGCCTTCCTGACAAGCCCCTCCCACTCCTTGCCGAGCTCCTTTCTGTTGAGATTGTAATCGTCGTCGGGGGCCAGGAATACGAGACCCTTTACCCGCTTGTCGGACTTTTTGTACTGGTAATAGAGGATCTTCTGGCATCCGGTGCTGTGGCCTGCAAGCACGAACTCCCTGAATCCGAGCGACCTGAGATGCCTCAGAGCCCCTTCAAGGTCCTTTATACTGTCCTCAAACCTCTCTACCCGCGTCCCTATCCTTATCCTTTTCCGCTTCCTCCCGCGCACCACGTGTCCGCTGCTCTCAATGTCATGTCCCCTCGTGTTTATCATGAAGGTCGAGACTCCCTGCCTTGAAATCTCCCGCGCTATCTCCCTTGACATTCCACTCGAGTAGAAATTTCCGGTCATGCCGTGCACATAGACCAGGCAGCGCCTTGCGCCGGGTCTTCCGAACAGGAAGCCGTCGAGCATAAGGCCGTCGCTTGCAAGGAATGCCGCGAGCGTTCCGTTGACCGCTACCTGTTTGTTTGCTTCCATCAGGACTGCCCCTTAAGGTTGACATTCAGCGTCGAGAGCATCTTCGTCTCGAGGTCGAAGATCCTTATTAGATGGTTGTTCGTATCTGCAATATATAATTTCTTGCCCATTATCTTGACGTCGTTCGGCTCGTAGAGCTCGAGCGTGTCGCAGCTCGGATCATCGAACCTGCAGAAGCCCGGATTGTCCTTCTTTCCGACAACAGTGCTGACTATCTTGTCCTGCAGGTCGATCTTCCTTACCGCATGATTGTATGTGTCTGCAACATACAGCTGTTTGTTCATAGTGCAGTAATGAACTCCTATTGGGTGCTGAAGTCTTGCCTTGAATCCAACCCCATCCTCATCTCCGAATGCAAACAAATTTCTGTAGTTTTGATCGCCAC
>JAJYFQ010000015.1 GCA_021785375.1 Microcaldota archaeon
CCGTAAATTTAGAGAGATGCATAGAAGATTGCAGACGATGGGGGGTTATAGTATCCAGTTCCTTACAACATCATGAAGACCCACATGTAAGTGGTACACAAACTCTTGTATCGCATACCGTAGACATACTGTTCGCAAATGAGGAAGAGGCACAACAGAATAAGGACGTAATATCCAGTACGTTATCTAACGGAGGAGTGGTGATTACAACACAGGGAGGCAAAGGGTGCACCATAGAAGACGAGCATGGAAAGCGAAGCTATGGCGCATTCGCAACTAGGGTAATAGACCCAACGGGCGCGGGAGACGCATTTGCGGCAGGTTATATTTTTGGCTTTGTCAGGGGCTTTGACGAGGAAAGAATAGCTGCAATAGCCAATGCCATGGGTGCAATTGCAATATCCCAGAAAGGCCCTGTCCCTAAAACATCATGGAAGGAGGTTGAAGAATTCCTAGCCAGAAACGACAATAAAAAATAAGGTTAAGATAGAGAAGGGGGGAAATGTGCCTTTAACCTGCCCTTTAGATTTTGTCGTCGATTTTTCAAAAATCAGGACTTTTATATCGACAAACGGCGATTTCTACGTCGACAAAAGCTGTATCCAGTTGGTGAGGAGATAACTAAATGTTATGTCCACAACGTATATCGGGTGACATATTTTGATATACTTTGATATCACTTACTATCTTCTGACTTCTCCTGCCTCTTTCTCTCCCAGTAGGCCTTTATCCCTGCTTTTATGAGTTTTTCAAATTCCGGATCCCGGTGCAGTCGGCGCATTCTTTCGGATGCCCTTTCGGCGTGCGACCTTGCGAATTCTGGATCCTGGTTCAGTTGGCGCATTCTTTCACCTCTCGCCCTCGCAAATTCGGGATCCTGGTTCAGTTGGCGCATTCTTTCGGCATTCGCCCTAAACTTCTGTAGCTTCTCAAGCAGTGTTCCGTGTGGTTTTCCCTCAAGTCTAGTTATTGCATAGATTCCGCGACTCGGAAAGTATGCTCTTTTCACATCGGCTGCACTCTCCTCTGGATGGTACCTGCGCCTCAGTTCCTTTACTGTCTCATCAACGCTCAGACCCTTCCAGTTCTGATCCATCAATGCGAGCGCACGTGAAGAATGCATCTTGTTTCTTAGTTTCATTTGACCCGGAATAATGGTGTCTTGCCTCTTATATAAACAATTGCTCTAATTTTAATTTGTTTTTTTTTTGTCGTCGATTTTGTCAAGAATCAGGACTCTTACATCGACAAACAGCGATTTCTACGTCGACAAAAACCGTATCCCGTTGGTGAGGAGGTAACTAAAAGTTCTGTCCACAACGTATATCAAATAATATACTTCGATATCGTTTCTGTTAAGGCATATATACTTGAGCTTACTTAGTTTATCCGATGGGAACAAACGAGATAATACTACTTCCTTCACTGCAGAAGAAACTCATGGCCAAGAAGTACAGGTCCCACCTAGAGACGGTCAGGACCATGAAAACAAAACTTGAGAAGATGGGAATTAACGCTTTGAAGATACTGGCCGTAGAAGGACCTTATCTACTTGGAGAGCTAAAGGTCCACAGGCCTCCGTATAGATTGTATGTGATAGCAGATCAGAAGAACAACAGGTTCTTCCTGGCAGACTGGGAGCACAAATCAAAACAAGAAAATGCAATAATTACTATCAAAGGGAAGTTGGCTTCGGCAGGAGAGTACACGCTTGGTGAATTATTTACTTAGAGCCCTTGACTTGGTCAAGAAATCGGTCTATCTCCTTTCCTTTTAGGGCCTTTGACTTTCCAGATTCTATCTCCTTTATTTCTGAGATGAATTTCAGCATGACCATTTTATAATAGAATCTGGTTGCCATCTCATCTGCCATGGCGTCTGCCATCTTCTTTATAGTAGCCTTATCAAGGATATTGCCTTTCGTTAGCTGCTCCTGTTTCTGCATATCATCTCTGTAATACCTTAACACCCACTGATATAAATAGCTACCTTGCTTCCCTGTGAATCCATCCCGAATGGGAGCCTCTGCACATGTGTGGCAGGTGTTCGTCCCACTCAAGGTGAAGCGAACATCCCGTTCGTGAGGAGGGAACTAAAAGTTGTGTCCACAACGTATATCGAATGATATCGAATAATATATGTTGATATCGAATGCTACTTTTCTATTTTCTGATCCCGCCGAAAGGCTTTTATACGTGAGTACACATAATACACATAAGGTGGCATAGTGACCAACATAACACTGTCAATATCCGAACAGCGGTACAGCAAGATGAAGAAGCACACGGAGCTGAAGTGGAGCGATGTCGCAAGGCGCGCGTTTGAGAAGAAGCTGCTGGAGCTGGATCTGGTGAACAAGATGCTGAAGAACAGCGAGTTTACCGAGGAGGATGCCGAGGCCATAGGCCACAAGATCAAGGCAAGGATACGCAAACGGTTGGAGCAGAGGTCGACAAAAGGCTAGAAAATGATACTGATAGCCGACACCAACAGGGTCATGGCAGCTCTGATTAAGGACTCGGTCAGCAGGAAGATTATATTCTCCGACAAGTTCCTGCTTCTTACTGTTGAACTGACAAAGAAGGAGATAGAGGAACATAGATCCGAGATCCTGGAGAAGGCCCATATAACCGAAACAGAGTTGGACGCACTCATCTCGATACTTTTCAGCCATATCTACGTGGTCGAGGACAGGATAATTGTTTCCAGGTTCGAAGAAGCAAAGAGGATCATGGACAGGATCGATCCTAATGATACGGCATACATTGCGCTTTCGCTAGTCGTAGAGAATGATGGAGTATGGAGCGATGACGGAGACTTCCAAAAACAGAAAGCGGTGAAAGTATGGAAGACGTCTGATCTGGTACAGCAACTCTGAGCAGATCCCAAGAAGGTGATATGTGTGCGTTTCTCCCTATTCGCCAATCTTGCTATCTCCTGATCCGTAAGGCCTCTCTTGCCGGACTCCGCAAGCCACAATACGTCCATGCCCATCGCACGCAATGCCAGGACTAGGTACTTGTGCACATTTTCGTCTGCAAGGATCTTATGCAAATACGGACACCGTCTTTAGTATGCTATAGGCAAATCTGACGGCCTCGACAACTGCCTTCTTGGGTATGTTATACTGTTCCGCAACCTCTTCCTCACTCCAACCGCTTGAGAGTGAGCCAAGGATGTCGTCAACAGTTATGCGGGTGTTCTTTATGGTGGGACGGCCGCTATGCATGCTCTTCTTGACAGTAATGTAGGAATAGCCTGTCAGGCTGACGGTCTTGGCCTTACCCTGTTTCTGCATGAGTATACAGAGGCGGATCAGGTATATAACCCTTCCCGCAATACGCCTGGACAATTAATAGTCTTTGATACTATCTGCCGACAAATTCATGCCGCGAGCTTCCGCCTCTCGACGCCCCTCCTGAGGACTGCCATGAGCGGGGGCGGTGATGCCTCGTCGTAGACTCCTGTCTCCCTTGCCTGGCTTATCCTAAGCCTCTTTGTGCCTGGAACATAGGGTGATTTTATATCATTCTTAAGCCAGACATCTACCATCGCGCTGTCATTATGCAAGCCCTCTTTTCGCAGCTCCCTTCCGATGTCGATAGCGGCAAGATACCTCTTTGCGGAGTAGCTTGCCAATACCGGCCTCTTAAGTATCTCTTCAATTACTCTGCTCTGGTCGGCTCCTGCGATTCTTCCGATGCGGGAGAGCTGCCTCAGCACCCTCTTGTGGTCGCGGCCTGCGAACTGAGGAAATGAGAGGACTGCCTTCGCGGACTGCGCCCTCTCGCATCCATACTCCCTCTCTATTCCTTCCAGCACCCTCTTGTGGTCAAGGCCCGCGAACCGAGGATGTGAGAGGACTGCCTTGCGTGCATCGTCTTCGCTGCACGAGTATATTCCTGCCATCGACCGTATACTCGCGGAGATCTCCTCCGCGCTCTTGTTTGAGTTTCTCTGGGCAAAGTATTCGTCGCCTGCGAGCTTCGCTGCCTCCGCCTGGCTGAACCCGGCTCCGACTAGGATCTCTTGAAATGTCATAGATTTATGTGGGTTTTCCCTCTATTTAAGCATTGTCTCGTGAAACAATCTGTGTACAGTTTTCTGTTGTTTTGAAAATTGGGGAAACATCACGACGACAAAACTAAATCTGTCGTCGTAAAATAAGGGCATTCCCGTTGGTGTGAGTCGAACACACAACCTGTCGGTTTCTTCTCAGTACTCCGCCAAGAAGTAATCAAGCTACAGCCGACCGCTCTGCCATTGAGCTACAACGGGACAGTAGTTGTTATTGAGAGTAATGGTATTTATATATTGCATCTTTCCATTTAAATTATGTCTGAAAAGGAGGGGGTGAAGGCAGGCAAGCCACCAAAAAAAGGCGAACCCCCCACGCTTACCTTTGGCAAGAGGAAGGTGGAGAAGACCGACGGCGCGGCGCGGCCGTACAAGATGACTGTGCCACTCACCTTCTATTGGTTCAAAGACCTTCTCAGGCAGCTGGCCAACCACAAGAACTTCCCGGACGCCGTGGCCGTCGCGCTCGCCATAACGAGCGTGGCAATCGCATTTCCGTCAATGCCCCTGCTCATCTTGATCCCGCTCATCATGCTAGCCGTGATACTGACAATGGTGCATCCGCTCATAGGGCTGATGTCCATGCTCTTCGAGACTCTTCCGATGTTCATCTACCAGGCACCTCTTCTCGGATGGGTCGCGACAATGATAGTTGCGATCTTCCTCTTCTTTGGGTACAAGCACTACCGCACCATCACGTTCGTCTATGCAATGGCGATGTTCCCGCTCTCAATCCTGGGCTCCTTTGTGGAGATTCCTGCATTCATCCTTGGGGTGCTCTTCATAGGCTTCAGGAGGGCCGCGGTATCGGCAATAATAATACTGCTGATGGTGGCCCTCTTCTCAGGCTCTACGGGCATTCAGATCACGGGCCCAATCCTCTACAACGCCACGGCCGTGCACCCAACTCTCGGGAATGGCGAGGCGCTTGGATTCATGACACCATCGAAGATGAACGCAACCCTGCTCAACTTCAGCGGGGCCATGGGCTCGGCAGGGCAGACCTTCTTCAGCTACACAGTCTCCAGGCACATCTTCGACGGCTTTGCGATCGCACTCAGGGCGATGGGTAGCCAGGCCGAACTTCTTATCGTGCAGATAATGGTCTGGCTCATCGCGGTCTTCGCGATAAGCAACTTTGCCATAAAGAGCAGGTCGACATACAAGGGCGCCATGGCAAGCATCTTCGGGGCCGTGATACCGCTCGCGTACATAGGGCTGTCCTACTCCTCGTACCAGCCGGTGAACTTCTATGTGGTGCTCAGCTTCGCCCTCACGCCGATCTTCTTCATGGCGCTCGAGTACGGAGGGGTGAGCCTGGTAAGGACGCTCGACGTGGCAAAGCAGGACTTCCTGGGCAAGATGGGCGACGGGCTTGAAGACCTTACCAGCGGGGCCAGGGAGACGCTCAACGACATAGCAGATTACACGTCAACAAAGGAGGAGCTCAGGACGGCCATACTCGCCCCGATAGAGCACAGGGAGATTGCCGGGGCGTACAACGTGAAGCCAGCCAAGGGAATACTCCTATTCGGGCCGCCGGGAACCGGAAAGACCCTGCTCATGAGGGCCCTCTCCAATGAGATACGCGGCAAGTTCTTCTATGTCAAGACCTCGTCGCTCGTGAGTTCCATACCCGGCGAGAGCTCTGCAAGGCTCTCAAGGATCTTTGCGCAGGTAAGGAAGCAGACTCCTGCAATACTCTTCTTCGATGAGATAGACAGCATAGCGAGCAGCAGGGAGCGCAAGGATAGCGAGGATTCGCGCCAGCTCATCTCGACCCTTCTCACCGAGATGGACGGCTTCCAGAAGATAAGCGGCGTTGTGATAGTCGGCTCCACCAACATCCCCAACATCCTCGACCACGCGGTGATGAGGCCGGGAAGGTTCGATAAAGTAGTCTACATGCCGCTTCCTGATGAGAAGGGGAGGGCGGAGGTATTCAGATACCATCTCAAGAAACTTCCGATAAGCAAGGGTCTTGACTATGGAAAGCTTGCTGCGCTGACGAACAGGTACTCCGGCGCCGACATAAAGAATGTGTGCGAAGAGGCTGCCAGGATAGTCGCAGACGACGCGATAAAGTCTAACAAGGTCCTTGAGATAACGATGAAGGACATTGCAGACGTGATTAGCAGGACCAAGCCCTCGACTTCTATCTCGCAGGTCGAGATGTACGAAACGTTCAAGACGGATTACGAGAGGAGGATGCGTCCGGAGATCACAGGGCCTTCGGAGAGGGGCATCTCCGTATCCGATGTCATAGGACTCGATAAGGCCAAGAAGGCCGTTTACGAAGCGATAGAGATACCGATACTTCACCCGAGCCTTATGAAGAAGTACGACGTACAGAACATAAAGGGCATACTCCTATTCGGGCCGCCGGGAACGGGAAAGACCATGCTCATGCGCGCAGTATCGTCTGAGATAGGCGATGTGAAGATGCTCATGCTGTCAGGGGCCGAGCTCAGCAAATCCGGTCTCGAGAAGGCAGAGCTAACGATAAAACAGACGTTCGACAGGGCGAGGGAGAATGCGCCGGCCGTGATCTTCATAGACGAGATAGACTCGATAGTGCCCTCCAGGGAGGGCGCGAGTGAGGAGGGCATAGGGATAACCAGCCAGTTCCTCCAGGAGATGGACGGGATAAAGAACGCGGGCAACATAGTCGTGGTAGGTGCCACGAACAGGCCGGAGAGCCTAGACCCGGCGCTGCTCAGGGGAGGAAGGTTCGACAAGCTCGTCTTCGTGCCTCCGCCGACGAAGGAGGAGAGGGCGAAGCTCTTCGAGAAGAACCTGAAGAAGGCGCCGATAGCGGAGCTCGACTACGAGAAACTGGGAGAGATAACGAGAGGTTTCACTGGCGCCGACATAGCCAATGTCTGCAGGCAGGCGAAGATGAACGTGATGGAGAAGAGCATCGGCTCGCCAGAAGAGGTGAATATAACGATGAGCGACATAACGGAGCAGATAAAGGAGACGAGGCCGTCGGCACTCAATGTGAACATGAGCACTTATCTAACTTTCCTCTCAATGTATGGAAGAGGATGATGATTGCAAGGGAATGATCTGAGATGTTGGTACTTCCATTGATAATACTGATGCCTTTCCTGGCGGCGCTTGCAACATTCTTCTTTGACAAGGGCCGCGCGCATGTGATCTCGATAATCGCATCGGCAGCGGCACTCATTCTCACATTGGCTGCGGTGTATCTTGCAAGCGCCAACGGCATGGGCTCCGTCAATTTCAGCTACTCGTATATACCTGCGCTCAATCTCTCCTTCCATCTGCAGTTCTCTCAGCTCTCCATTATACTCACGGTAATGACCGTGATAGTCTTCTTCGCCGCATCGCTCGTCTCCAACTACTTCATCAAGGACTCGAGGCTATACAACATAATCTTCCTTATCGCAGAGGGCTCCTCGATCGGCGTCTTCCTCTCGTCGAACCTATTCCTTCTCTATGTCTTCTGGGAGATAAGCGAGGTCATGATGTTCTTCATCATCTTCCTCTTCGGTGGGTACGAGAGGAGGTACGCTGCGATAAAATTCATAATCTATTCGCTCCTCTCCAGCTTTTGCCTCTTGATAGCCGTGATACTTCTCTATGTCAACGTAATACCGCACACCTTCAATATCGCCACGATAGCGTCTCTGGCTGGCTCGGTACCGACACAGACGCAGCTCGTGATAATGATTCTTCTCTTCCTGGCCTTTGCGATAAAGATGCCCGTCTTCCCTTTCCACACGTGGCTGCCTGACGCGCACACCGAGGCACCGACGATGGGAAGCATGATACTCGCCGGAGTGCTCCTCAAATTCGGCGGCTACGGTCTCCTTCTCATGTTCCTGATGGTCCCGGTCTCGCACAGCTACATAGTCTACATGGCCCTCGTCTTCGGCTTCTCAGCGGTATACGCCGCGTTCGTCACCTTCAGGCAGACGAACCTGAAGCGCCTGATAGCGTACACGAGCATAACCGACATGGGGATAATCGCCGTGGGAGTTGCTGCATCGAACATAATAGGGACGAGCGGAGCGCTCTACGGCATGCTGAGCCACGGAATCGCGATCTCGATCCTCTTCCTCATAGCCGGAACCCTGGACGAGCTCTATGGGACCCTTGAGATAGAGAGGATAAAGGGGGTTGTAGCAAGATACCCTGCAATAACGTACCTTTTCATAGCGGGAGCGTTCGCCCTGGTCGGGCTTCCGCTCACTTCCGGATTCATTGGCGACCTTCTGGTCTTCATCGGAGCTTTCCACACGTTCGGGATGATAGGGATAGCTCCGCTCGCAGGAATATTCATCATGGGAGCGGTGCTCTTCTGGATAATAGAGAGGTCGTTCTACAACGAATCGAGGCCTACGATGCCGTACAACACGCTTGGAATGAGCGTCATAATGTCCGGTGCATTCCTTCTGGCATCGACCATAGTCCTTGGCGTGCTCCCGTTCCTTCTCGCAAATGTCTCTGGTCTCTGACAGGATTTCCGAGGGGCGGATACGGCAAAAGGGTTATAAACAATCGGTCATACATATTAACAGGTGTTATTTCTGGGTTACGATGAGCTCTTAGACAGGGCGTTCACAATGCTTCCGAAGCTCTCGGAGGAGAAGGTGGACTTCAGGGTACCCGAGGCGGACTCGATGATACAGGGCAGCAAGACGATCATCAAGAACCTCTCGCAGATTGCCGACGTTGCGAGGAGAGGCAAGGAGGAGATATCCAAGTACCTGACCAAGGAGATCGCGGCTCCAGTCAGCATCGACGGATCTGCGCTTACGATAAGCGCCAGGATACAGCCGAACATGCTCAACGAGAAGATAAAGAGGTACTTCGAGACCTACATAATCTGCAAGGAGTGCCACAAACCAGACACAAAGGTCGCCGAGACGCAGCGCGGCTACATAGTGATAGTCTGCGAGGCATGCGGCGCGATATACACGGTTAAGAACTATCAGTGATCCTTATGGGATTCAACAAGAACGAGAGCGGACCGACGCACAGACTTATGATACCAAGGGGGGACGAGGTAGTCGGCCTTGTAGTGAAGGCGCAGGGAGCATCGAAGTTCGCAGTCATGTGCGCGGACAACAAGGAAAGGGACTGTGCGATACCCGGAAGGCTTAGAAGGAGCTTCTGGGTCAAGGAGCGCGATATGGTCCTGGTAAAGCCATGGCCGTACAAGAACGCGCAGGGCCACGATGCTGGAGACATCATCTGGAGGTACAGCGTCATGGACAAGGACCTGCTCAAAGCCAGGGGCGTAGCGATCCCGAAGTGACTACTCCTTCTTTATGTCTTCGATTGCCTCTTCCGCATCTCTTTTTAGCCCGTAGTTCTTCGAGAAGAAGTAGAGTATGTTGTTTACGTCGCGCCTGAGAAAGTCCTGCGCCTTGGGATGGCCGCGCACTACCGCCTGGCCGAGGTCTATCATGTAAGGCACGTCGCCCTTCATGAGTACGTTGTACTCGCTCATATCGCTGTGAACGAGGTTGTTGGCATAGAGGAGTCTCATGTCTCCGAGTATCGTGTCGAGCGTCTTTTCCGGATTCTCGGTTCCCGCATCCTTGAGAAGCCTTGACGGGGTGCTGTCATCTCCGATGAACTCCATCGCAAGGACATTCCCGGCAAAAGAGTATGGAATTGGTGCATGAACCCCCGCTTCCTCGGCTACCTTAAGGTTCCCGTACTCCTTCTTGCACCACAGATTGACTATCTGCGTTATGCTGCCCCTCACACCCTTGAACCTGAGGTCACCGGCCATATAGTCCATGCGGTTGGAGAAGCTCGAGGTCTCCAGCCTGAATATCTTAAGCACTACGTGATCTTCCGCGATCTTAGGGCCGTGGCTTGCAAGGTATATGTCGGCCTCCTTTCCCTTCCCTATTATGTGCTCCATCCTCGAGACTATGCCGCGGGTGAAGAACTTGCCGAGAACAAGCATCGTGCGGTTGTCGAATACGCCCTCCTCTATCTTCAGCTGCTCGCGGAGCGGAAACTCCTCGCGGCTCTTCCTCTTCCTTGCACTGACCCGCCTTGACATGATATCTTCTAGACTATTTGTCTGATGAAGATATAAGACCTGCAGTTGGTGGAAGCAGATTTTAATATTGTTTGCTCAGATAGAGTATCATGCGCAGCCTGAAGATGATAATAGACAATAGGGAACGCAACATCGGGATAATCAGCGGCCTTGAGGAGAAGGGCATAGCCTTGACTTTTGCGCAGCTGCCTGTCGGGGACTTCATAGTATCGGACAGGATCTGCATAGAGAGAAAGACCGTCTCGGACTTCGAGAACTCGATAATGGACTCGCGGCTCTTCGAGCAGATGAACAGGCTGCACCAGTCATTCAACAAGCCGGTACTCATAATAGAGGGGGACGAGAGCGATGCACGCTTCGACAAGAACGTGATAATAGGCACGATAACAAGGCTCTACGTCGATTACAACGTCCAGGTGCTCAGGACATCAGGTCCCCTAGAGACTACCTATATGCTCTACA
>JAJYFQ010000133.1 GCA_021785375.1 Microcaldota archaeon
GCGGCGCTGAGGGACCTCAAACGTTCGACCACGCAGGTGAAGATCCTGGGATCCTACAAGAGGGCCGGTACCGGGAAGTGAGGCAATGAGGATTGCGATAATAGGTGGGACAGGGCAGATGGGGCGCTGGTTTGCGGCCTTCCTCAAGAGGAAGGGCAATACCGTGATAATCTCGGGCAGGGACCGCAGGAAGGCTTCCAGGGTGGCGAGATCAATCGGCGTCGAGGCTGCGGGGTCAAACATCGATGCGGTGGGGGGCGCTGATCTCGTGATCATATCCGTGCTTCCCCCATACCTGGAGCGGGTGCTCAGGGAGATCTCTCCAAGGCTGACTGAGAAGCAGCGCGTCATAGACATAACTTCGATAAAGGCCGTTCCGGTCCGGCTGATGCACAGGTACATAAAGAGATCCGTGGTCCTCGGAACGCACCCGATGTTCGGTCCGAGCGCCGACACAAAAGGCCAGAACTTCATACTCACTCCGACGAATGCAAAAGAGAAGAGGTTCGCTAGGGAGTTGGGCAGGATGCTGTCTGATTACGGATTTTCGGTGCGCACCACTACGCCGGAAAAGCACGACGCGATGATCGGATACATACTCTCACTTACTCACTTCATCGGATTCGTCACCGCGGACACGTGGAAGACGCTGAGGATGGAGCGCTACATAAATGCGAGCAGCACCAGCTTCAAGTTCCTGCTGAAGTTCGCAAAGAGCGTCGTAGACTCCGATCCTGGCCTTTACTCGTACATACAGATGGACGTCCCTACGTCGTCGAAGGCCGAGTCGGCGTTTGTCAAGCAGGCGAGGATGTGGTCTGGAATAGTCCGCAAGAGGGACCGCTCACGGTTCGAGGCAAGGATGAACGAGCTGAGCAGGTATCTCGAAAGGCTGGAGATATGAATCTCTCTCCGACTGCAAGGCATCAAAAATTCGTAAACATTTAAATACCGAATCGATGCTTTCCCTTACCTCTTTTCCTAACTTCCTGAACAATTTATTTATATATCTTCCGACCTAGTGTATACCAGCCGTTGTATCCTATATGATCTGTTTCCACTACAGGTTGTATGCTGGGCAACGTCGGCTATAGGGGTGTGTTTTGTGGTAGATGGAGAGAAAAAGACCGAGATTCTTGAGCAAAGTGAGAAGGAGAAGCCAAAGTCGCTTTATGAGGAGCATCTTATAACTCTTCCAAAGGAGACTCTCGACTTCTTCGGAGGAGACGAGATAAGGGCGAGAGTCTTCTATGAGAAGTACGCGCTAAAGGACGAAAGCGGCGAAGTGGTTGAGAGATCACCGCTGGACATGTGGAGCAGGATAGCAAGGGAGATAGCAAGCGTGGAGTCCGACGCGAAGAAAGCCGAGTGGACGGAGAAGTTCAAGTGGCTTCTCTCCGACTTCAGGTTCCTGCCTGGCGGAAGGATCATGTTCGGGGCTGGGCAGGGAAGGAAGTCGACCCTCCTCAACTGTTACGTGATTCCAATAAGGGAGGACTCAATAGAGGCGATCTTCGACTGGTGCAAGGAAGCCGCTAGAACGTACAGCTACGGCGGAGGAGTAGGAACAGACATATCGCTCCTGAGGCCGAGGGGATCTCCTGTAAACAACTCCGCGGTTCATTCTACGGGCGCAACGTCCTTCATGAACCTCTTTAGCGAGACCACCCACACCATAGGGCAGAGCGGGAGAAGGGGGGCACTCATGATAACCATGAGCGTCGATCACCCTGACATAATGCGCTTCATCAACATCAAGAAGGATCTTCAGTCGGTGAGATACGCGAACATAAGCGTAAGGATAACCGATGAGTTCATGAGGGCAGTGGAGGCCGACAGCGACTTCACGCTCAGGTACTCGAACAAGGTGGTTGGCACAATAACGCAGACGGTCAGGGCGAAGGATGTATGGAACGAGCTCGTCAAGTCAGCAAGGGACTGGGCAGAGCCCGGACTCATCTTCTGGGATCAGGTAAAGAGGTTCGCGCCGAGGGAGGACAATGGCATGGAAGTGGTAAGCACGAACCCATGCTCAGAGCAGCCTCTGCAGGCGTACGGCGCATGCGACCTCGGGAACATAAACCTGGCTAACTTCGTGACCGGAGCATTCACTGAGAAGGCAGCGCTCGACTGGATGAACCTCGAGAAGACCGTCAGGTATGCGGTCAGATTCCCTGACGACGTACTCGACTACAACGACCAGAAGCACCCTCTAAAGCAGCAGACCGAGGCAGCCCGTGGCAGCAGGAGGATCGGGGTCGGGGTGACCGGGCTCGGAGACATGTTCATCAAGCTCAGGATAAAGTACGACAGCGATCAGGCGCTCGCCTTCGTAGACGACCTCTTCAACAAGATCAAGCACATATCGTACGATGAGAGCATCGAGATAGCGAGGGAGAAGGGATCGTTCCCTAACTTCGACAAGGAGAAGCATCTCTCGATGAACTTCGTGAAGACGCTGGCTCCGGAGACGCAGAGCAAGATCGGCGCGTACGGGCTGAGGAACGTGGCGATACTCACGGTGCCTCCTGTAGGCAGCGGATCTGTTCTTGCTGGGACATCAAGCGGAATAGAGCCGGTCTTCGCGTTCAGCTATACCAGGAGATCTGAGTCGCTGAGCCAGGAGTTCTTCAAAGTCTACCATCCGCTCGTGCTGGACTACATGAAGATGGCTGAGCTCAAGGACGACTCTCAGCTTCCAGGGTTCTTC
>JAJYFQ010000016.1 GCA_021785375.1 Microcaldota archaeon
ATCCCGCTCCTTGTTGCCGCCCCGCTCGGCTTCCGTGCGAGTGTAGCGGGTCCAGATGACAGGCTTGCGTAGCGGGCCTTGCGCCAGTCCGGCCCAAGGCGGGCCGCTCATTCGCGCCTGCAGGTGCCCGTCGGCCCAAGACTGGATTCGTTCGAGGGATTCGTCGCGTTCAAGGCCGGGATGACCCACATCACCATGGTTGACGACTCGGAATCACCGTCGAAGAACACCGAGGTATCAAGGGCCGTGACGGTCCTCGAGATGCCGAAGATATACCTCTACGGCGCAAGGGCGTACAAGAAGGATTATCTTTATACGGAACCTTTCTCTGAGGTCTACGATGCAAATCTTGCTAAGAAGGTCGGCATAAACAAGATAAAGAAGAATGACCTCGCGGACTTCAAGGCCAAGGCGCCGGAGTTCGAGAAGGTCACCGCGCTCCTCTTCATCGACCCTGTGGATCTTGGCTTTGCCAACAAGAGGATAATGAGATTCGAGATGCCCGTCAGCGGAAAGGACAATGCAGACAGGATGACATTCATAGAGAAGTGGCTTGGAAAGGAGGTCAAGATAAGCGACGTCTTCGCCGTCGGCGATTACATCGACGTTACCTCGATAAGCAAGGGCAAGGGCTGGGCCGGAGTGATCAAGAGGTTCGGCGTTGCGAGGCAGTACAGGAAGGCGACCGGAAAGGTCAGACACGTCGGAGTTCTGGGCCCTTGGCACCCTGCAAAGGTCATGTACTCCGTGCCTCACTCTGGTCACATGGGCTACAACTACAGGACCGAGATCAACAAGAGAATACTTAGGATCGGAACCGCTGCAGACGCCGCCTCTGTCAACGTCAAGGGCGGCTTCCCCAACTTCGGCAGCGTCAAGAACGACTTCATCGTTGTCGATGGGTCTATACCCGGGCCGGCAAAGCGGCTGATCAGGATAAGGAGGTCCATCAGGGCGACAGAAAAGGTAAAGGCCCCTCAGATATTGTACTACTCTCAGGCATCAAAGCAGGGCGCATGATCATGGACGTTTCACTCTACCAACTCGACGGGAAATCGGCGAAGAGCGTATCTCTGCCGACGGTATTCTCCGGGGAGTACAGGATAGACCTGCTGAGGAGGGCTCTACTCGCTGAGCAGAGCCTCGGCTATCAGCCGCAGGCGCACTCACTTCTCGCAGGTATCGACACGACCGCAGTCTACGTCGGAAGATACGATGCGGCGTGGAGGAGGGGCAGGCACATGGGTACCGCGATAAGGCCGAGGCAGGCCTTGGGGGGCGGAGCCCAGGGAGACGTCAGGAGGATACCTTCGGCCACGAAGGGAAGAAGGGCTCACCCGCACAAGCTTGAGAAGAAGATCGTGGAGAACATAAACAGGAAGGAGTACATACGCGCAATAGAGTCTGCGATAGCCGGCTGCACGAACTCCGATCTCGTCGGGTCAAATCATGCTTTCAATGGAAAGGCGCTTCCCATCGTGATCGATGATGCGATAGAGAAGGTCGCAAAGACCAGGGAGCTCGTCAAGGTCCTCGGCGCCCTCGGCCTAGAGGAGGAGATAGAGAGGTCGCGCTCAAACTCAAGAAGGAAGGGGCTGAGGAGAAATTCGAAGCAGAGAAAGTTCAGGAAGAACATACTCTTAGTGGCAAACGATGCGGCAAAGATCGAGAAGGCCGGAAGGAACATTCCCGGATTCGACGTCTGCAGCCTCTCCGGACTCACAGTCGCGAAGCTTGCCCCTGGTGCCTCGCCGAGGATAACGATCTGGAGCGAGAGTGCCGTGAAGAACCTAGAGAAGGCACTGGGCGAGGGAAAGATAGGGATAAAGGCGTGATCACATGGCAACACTTATGTATCCAATTGCGACGGAAAAGGCCCTCGGGATGGTGGACAGGGACAACATCATCATGTATGTAGTCGATATGAGGTCAAACAAGAAGGAGATAAAGCAGGAGTTCGAGAAGACCTTCGGGGTCAAGGTGGTCCGCGTTAACACATCGGCCACGATAAAGAACTACAAGAAGGCCTACATAAAGATCAGCAAGGAGTCCAAGGCAAGCGACATTGCGAGGAAGCTGAAGCTTGTCTAATGAGAAGGGAGAACGATGGGAAAGAAGATACGATTGCAGAGGCGTGGAAAGGGAGGCCGTGCGTTCAGGAGGCCGCCAAACACATTCAAGGCCGACGTTGAGTACGCGGGCCAGCTAAAGGACGGGAAGGTTGTCGGCGAGGTCGTCGAGTTCATAGACGACCCGGGCCACAGTGCGCCGCTCATGAGGATAAAGTACGACGACCTGAGCGAGAATGTGCTTCTTGCGCCTGAAGGGATAAAGATAGGTGACAGGATACAGGAGGGAAGGTCCGCCGAGGTCTCGCTGGGAAGCATACTTCCTCTAAGGAACATACCTGACGGAATGCTGATATACAATATAGAATTCAAGCCGGGAGACGGCGGGAAGATGGCAAGGTCTGCGGGAAACTTCGCCACTGTGCTCGCGCACATAGGCGACAAGGTGAACGTGCTTCTGCCGTCAAAGCAGACCCTATTCCTCGACCCCGACTGCAGGGCCGAGATAGGCGCCGTCGCGGGAGGAGGAAGGGAGTCGCAGCCGATACTCAAGGCCGGAAAGAGCCATTACATGAAGCACGCTATAAACGCTTATTGGCCTGGCCACAGGGGAGTCAAGTCGAACCCTGTCGACCACCCATTCGGAGGAAAGCAGCACCACAAGGGGGCATCGAGCATGACCTCGAGGAACGCGCCTCCTGGAGCGAAGGTCGGACACATTGCGGCGAGGAGAGTAGGAAGAAAGAAGAGAGGTTGATCGTATGGCTAGAATATTCACGTTCAGGGGAAAGCAGCCGGAAGAGTTCAAGGGCATGACTGTTGAGAAGTACCTCCCGCTTATAAGGTCAAGGGAGAGGAGGGCCATCAAGCGCATGGGCGTCCAGTACAAGGAGCTCTCCGCAAAGGTCGAGGAGGTTAAGAAGTCCGGAGGCACCGAGGCCATAAGGACTCACTGCAGGGAGGCAGTCATACTCCCATCATGGATTGGGCTAAGGTTTGCTGTTCACAACGGAAAGGAGTTCAAGGAGTTCACGATCTCTGCGGAGCACATGGGACACCGGCTCGGCGAGTTCTCGCACACGACAAAGCACGTGGTGCACTCGGCTCCTGGTATCAGGGCTACAAGAGGAAGCAAGTTCCTCGCGGTGAAGTGATCATGAAGTATTCATTCAATCTTGACAGGGATGGCATAGTCTTCGCGCAGCGCTACAACATCAACGCGAGCTTCAAGGACCTTGTCGCCGCATGCGACGCCATAAGGTACATGAAGGTGAGGAGGGCGCTCTCGGTACTCGAGAACGTCATCTCCATGGAGCGGCCCATACTCTACAAAAGATACAGCAAGCACATGGGCGCGAGGCACGAGCTCGGCGGAAGGAAGGGTGCATATCCCGTCAAGGCAGCTGGCGAGGTGAGGCTTGCGCTCCTCAACGCGATAGGAAACGCGAAGAACAACGGCCTGGACGGAGAGGACATGGTGGTCATACACTCGTCGGCTAACAAGACGAGGATAGAGAAGAGGTACCCTTCAAAGGGAAGCATCTCGTGGGGAAGGGGTATGTACGGCCGGGGCGCGATAAACCACAGCGACATAGAGTATGCGAAGGTGGAGATAGGCCTGGCGCAGGGCCACGAGAAGGCGGTCACGGACAGGATGAAGTATATGATAAAGGAGAGGGCAAAGGAGAGAGTGAACGAGAAGAAGGAACCTGCACCCTCTCCAAAGAAGGAGAAGGCTAAGGCGGTGAAGGCAGCGCCGCAGAAGGCAAAGGTATTGGCGTGATATAGTGGTAGTGGAGAGAAAATTCATAGACGACCTGATAATAAAGCAGAGGATCTCGAAGTACCTGGAGAAGGAGCTGAGCAGGGCCGGTTTCTCGAGGGTAGAGATACAGAAGACTCCTGTGATAACGAGAATAACCACGTACGTCACGAATCCCGGGAGAGTGATCGGAAGGGGAGGAGAGACGATAGACTCGCTCACCGACAGCATGAAGAAGAAGTTCAAGATAGAGAATCCACAGATAAGCGTCGCCGAGGTAAAGAACCAGAGGCTTGAGCCCAGGCTCGTCGCAAGGTACATAGCGAACTCGCTCGAGAGGGGAATGAATGCGAGGAGATTGCTCCATTCGATGATCAAGGAGATAATGAACAACGGAGCCCTCGGGGCGGAGATCGTTGCGACGGGAAAGCTTGCGGCCAAGGGCGCGAGGGCCAAGCAGATGAAGGTCAGGCTTGGATACCTGCCGAAGGCCGGAAACGTCACTAAGCTCGTCGACGAGGCCAAGGTCGCATCGTATCCCAAGTATGGGGCGATAGGGATACAGGTTAGGATAGTCCAGCCCGGAACTGTCTTCCCTCACAGGAAGGTGAAGGCCGTTGAGCTGCCGAAGAGCATTGCAGCGGCGAGCGATGCGCCGAGGCCAAGAACCCAATAAGTTTATATTTTAGAAAAGCCACAATGATATCCATGAAGATAAGAGACCTTAGGGGATTGCCAAAGGAGTCGCTCCAGGCCAAGCTGAGCGAGCTCAGGCTCGACATCGGCATAGAGAGGAGAAAGATCGCATCCACTGGGGTGGCCAGCAAGAAGACGAAGATAAGGGAGATGAAGAGGACGATCGCCCAGATACTTACCCTGCTTAACGAGAGAGGTGTCAAGTCCTAATGCCTGAGATGTGCCCGAAGTGCGGACTGCCAAAGGAGATCTGCGTATGCGAGGCACTGGACCGTGAGACCAACAGGAGGATCAAGATCTTCAAGGAGAAGAAGAAGTTCAGGAAGTACATGACCGTGGTCTCCGGGCTCTCCGGCGAGGAGATGGAGAGGACGGCAAAGGAGCTCAAGAGGATCCTTGCGTGCGGAGGCACGTACAAGAACGGCATGATAGAGCTCCAGGGCGACCACACCACAGCGGCGAAGAAGGCGCTCATAGGCCTCGGCTACTCTGAAGACACTATAGAGATGTCCTGACCAGGCATTTCAAAATAACAACAACACGTGTCAAAATTGCCAAAATTCGACACCTTTAAATATATGAAAACCCATATACTACCAATGGTGAATTAGTGCAGACAAGAGCTAGAGCAATACCGGTGATATCGGCGACACAGACTGATAGGATAGGCGCGGCGCGGTCCGATGTGGAGGACCTTAGGGATTCCTTGATCAGGACAAGGAGGGGCAGGGCCGTCTCCATGGCTGCTTCTGCGCTTGCTGCAATTCCAACCGTCTGGTTGACCGCGACATCGCATCCGTATCAGTCAGGAACGAGCAATGTGGAGTTCTTGCTCTCTCTGGGAACCTCGGTCGGCGCAGCATACCTTGCGGCCAGGTCCAACCAAACAGTCGAGAGCCTTGAGGTAGAGCTCAGGTCTGCCAGAAGGAGATTCAGAAGTCTTCAGGGAGCGAGTCAGGGATAAATCGCTACGGCAAATTACGTGGCTGTCGGGTCTTGTCTTCTGGGGAGTCTGATGCACAAAGCATAAAAGAGTTGAATCAGAGATAAGTCTATTTCTTTTACGTGGTTGAGCGCATGAGGATAGAGGACCTCAGGGGATCGATCCCCGAGGAGTTCATCGGAGCGGCAACAAGCCAGGGAATAAAGGAATTGACACCCCCGCAGGAGCTTGCGGTGGGTAACGGGCTCCTCGATGGAAAGAACTTCGTGATAGCCGCTCCGACGGCCAGCGGAAAGACCCTCATTGCAGAGATGGCTATGATAAAGTCGGTCATGTCTGGGAGGAGGAAGGCAGTGTATGTCGCACCGATGCGCGCGCTGGTCAGTGAGAAGTACGAGGACTTCAAGAAGTCGTATCCGAAGCTCAAGATCGCTATGTCGATAGGCGATCTCGATTCCCTCGACCACTGGCTGGCCGAGTACGACATAATACTCGCGTCGACGGAGAAGCTCGACAGCCTGATAAGACACGGCGCAGACTGGCTCGAGGGAATAGGCTGCATCGTCTTCGACGAGGTCCACATGCTCGACGATGCGGGAAGAGGGCCAACGCTCGAGATACTCATGTCGAGGCTGAAGAGGATATGCCGAGAGGCGCAGATAATAGCGCTCAGCGCAACGGTTGGCAACGCGAACGAGATGGCCGAGTGGTTCAAGGCCGAGCTGATAGAGAGCGACTACAGGCCGGTGCTCCTTGAGAAGGGCATAGAGCTGAACTCCCTGGTCTACTACGGCGACAGGGAGGAGAAGCTCCTAGGCACGCACAAGCTCCCGGAGCTGAGGATAACGCAGGACACGCTGGAGAAGAAGAAGCAGATACTAATCTTCTACAGCACGAAGAGGAACGCGGAGTCGGGGGCCGAGAAACTAGGCGAGGTGGTGCTTCCTTATCTAACTGAGAATGAGAAGGAAGAGTTAAAGAATCTGTCAAAAAAGATTCTCCACGCGCTTGACAGGCCGACTGCGCAGTGCGAGAAGCTGGCAAGATCCATAGAGAAGGGAGTTGCGTTTCATCACGGCGGGCTTGTCAACGAGCAGAGAAGGATTGTTGAGGACTCATTCAGAGAGGGGTTAATCAAGGCGATAGGATCAACCACGACCTTGGCTTTGGGTGTCAATATGCCTGCACACACTGTCGTGGTCAGGGACACGAGCAGGTACAGCGAGGGAGAGGGATCGGCGAGGATCAGCGTAAACGAGGTCACGCAGCTATTCGGAAGGGCGGGCAGGCCCAAGTACGATGATTATGGGCGGGCGCTTCTCATAGCGAAGTCAAGAGGCGAAATAAACGACCTCTACGAGAGGTACATTGCCGCGGAGCTCGAGCCTGTCGTCTCAAAGCTCGGGGTCCTCCCGATACTCAGGACGCACGTCCTCGCATTCATAGCGGAGAGGTTCCTCACCACCGAAGAGTCGATACTCGCGTTTCTCGGAGAGACGCTCTACGGCTACCAGTACTCGAGCATGTCGGAGATGAGGACGATTATCAGGGACATACTTGAGGAGCTGATCAAGTGGGGCTTCCTTGAGAAGAAAGGCAGTGTCTATGCGACCACGAAGATAGGCGCGAGAGTGAGCGAGCTCTACATAGACCCGCTCTCCGCAAGGTGGATCATCGACTCGCTCATGAAGGAGAGGGACGACATCGCGAATCTCTTCATGATAACGAACACTGTGGAGATGCGGCCGTACGTCAAGAGCACGGACGATGCGGCCGAGGCCTTCCTTCATTACCAGTACATGCTCAACAACACGAGTGTTGACTACGACTCTGAGGAGCTCCTCTTCTACGATCCTGTCAAGCCAATGAGCACGGCTATGATGCTCTACGGCTGGATGAACGAGAGGACGGAGCAGGACCTCACCAAGGCATTCTCAACTACTCCCGGAGCCGTCTTCTCCAAGATAACTAATGCGGACTGGCTGCTCTACGCCGCTACGGAGCTCGGCAAGCTCTCAAGGGTAAACACCAGGCAGCTCCTCGAGCTCAGGATAAGGCTCAAGTACGGGATAAAGAAGGAGCTCGCCGACCTGGTTAGGTTGCAGCAGGTCGGACGAGTGAGGGCGAGGCTGATGTACAATAATGGCATAAAAGGGGTTGCAGACCTGAGAAAGGAAGGCTCCGGACAGGCCGTGGAGAGGCTCTTCGGGAAGGAGATATCAAAGAGGATAATGGAGCAGGTAAGCAAGTCCTAGAGTTTCACGTGCACTACCTTGCGTGACCTTCTTGCGCGCTTCCTCTGCTCTTTTGCCAGAACCTTCTTCTCATACGCTATGCCTTTCTCCACCTGCTGCCTGATAATACCGCTGCTTTCCGCCATGGCTCCAACCGCCTTCTCAGCGCCCTCGTATCCCTTTCTGCCCACGTTGCCGGCTCCCCTGGCCAGCGTCTTCCTGTTCTGCCTGACCCCCTTCTTCACCATCTGCCGTACAATCTCTCCCTGTTCTGTCATTATGCTCCCTGCCTTCTCCGCACTTCGGGCCAGCGCCTTCCTGTTCTGCCTGACCCCTGTCTTCACCATGTGCTGTATCATCTCCCCGTGTTCCGTTACAACGCTGGTGGCCATCGCCGCGCCTCTGGCTCCCTTTGCGAGCGCCCTCTTCTCGCGGCCTATCTCCGTCTTCACCATCTGCCTGAGGGTCTCGCCCCGCTTCTGGGAAGCACGCCTTGCCTCCGCTGCGGCCCTCCTTTCCAAAGGCGCTCCCTCTCTCCTGGCTTTCTCCTCCTCATACTGTTCCTCGTCCTCAGCGACCTGCCTTACCTCTTCAAGTACCTTCCCTCGTGACCTGGCCACATCCCTTCCCTCGAGCCTTCCGATTATTGTGCCAACGACTCCCGTCTTCTGAATCTCTCCGGAGAGACCTGATGCGGAAGCGTACATTTCCGCGAGCCATCGCATCTCCTTGGAGAACTTTGAGTTCCTGTTCAGGAGCACCGCTGGTATGTGCTTGTTTATGCTCACCGGAACAAGGTCCGTGTACGGGAGCTCGTCTATCACGCTATTCTCAGATACTTCCTCTATCTCGTCCCTGCCAAGCTCGTAGCCCTTGTTCCTCCTCATATTGATCAGCACGCCGCTCTTCACCCTGTGCCTGGCGAATATCACCCCGAGCCTTATCACGCTTACGACGCTGGGTATGTCTGGTGTGGCTATGAGGATCGCCTCGTCCACGTAGTTCGCGAGCTCGTTCTCAAAGCGCCCTGGCTCGGTGTCGATGACTATGAAGTCGTAGCCTGACCTCTTTATCAGATCCGACATGAAGCTCTCCGCTATGGCCTTCCTTAGTGCTATCGGATTCTTGTTTATCGCGCAGGGGAGGACGTCGAGGCTGGATGGTCCGTGCGTCACTATCGCGTCCCTCAGCGCGCACCTTCCCTCGGCGTAGTCTATGAAGTCGTGCTTCCTTGCCTCAATGTCTAGGTGGAATGCGATGGATGGATTGAACATATCGCTCTCTATCAGGAGGACCCTGAATCCGTACCCTCTCAGGGCAACAGCGAGGTTTACCGCTACCGTCGTCTTGCCTACTCCTCCCTTGTCAGAGAGCATCATAACTATGTAAGGAACCTTTTTCATACTGCATCCCGGAAACCAGCCTGCCCACAACGAGCCGCTACGCCCCTCTCTTTATCTTACTTCCAGCACTCTTTAAAATCCTTTTGTTCATGTCAAGGATCCTCTTGGAGTGCGACAGGCTCCTTCTGAGGCTCATCGTTATTATTATCGCTGCGACTACGAAGATAACTGCCGCTTCGAGCGGATTTACTTCTATGGTTGTGGCAATCTGCTGCAGCGGAGTCACTGGTATCACGGAAGGCGTAGGGACGTTGAATATGCCGAGAAAATAGTTCGTGGAGTTGGAGAGGCCGAAGGAGAGCGAACACGCATTGGCATCGACCACGGTTGGCGTGACCGACTCCCACGACCCGCCGCTGAACAGGAACGGCCTTATTATGGAGCTCACGAGCGGACAGACCTTGTAGAATGAGACGTGGCTTGCGGTGGCGTTTGCGCCTGAGGTGAGGTTCACGTTGCAGACGTAGGCGCAGCGGTAGTGGAATGACACCGCTATGGGGACTGACGAAGAGTTGATGCTGAAGTTCAGCAGGCTCAGCTTTCCATACCCGTCGGGAACCGTGATGTTGTATCCGGTCACGTTTGCCACTTTGACGAGCACGCTAACCGGCACGTACGAGGCCGAGGAGAGCACGAAGGTCGCGTTCATGGGCCTGTAGTTGACGGTCACGTTGGAGAACACGGAGAGATTGCTCACGATCACCTGCTGGGTGCCATTGGTTATGTTGATCACTGTGTGCGTGAAGGTGAAGACCGTTGTGGTGGCGTTGAGCCTGGGAACGGCACAGACGGCAAGCGACGCCGTGTGTAGATACGGCTTGTAAGACACTGCCGTCAACTCCACGGTGTAATTGTACTGCACCCCGCTTGCGAACTTTATCGGGGTTCCGCCCTTGAGCGTGTACGAGATATTGTTTATGCTTATGCCCACCTGCAGCGGCGAGATGAAGTTATCCAGGACGTAGTATGAGCTTCCGTTAAGGTCCAGCGTCACGTTGCTGTACTGGGTCATATTGTTTATCTCGTAGCAGAGGCCGCTCTTCGTGACCGTAAGCGGGTATGTGTTGTTTGCCGGCTGTATTGAGTTGGAGCCCGCGGCTGAAGCCATAATCACTGCGGTACATACCGTGAGCAATGCCAGCATGCCCAGAACAAACCAGCGCGAGAGATTCATAGCTTTACCCGCTTAAGCTTATTTCTCTGGGTAATTAAAATCTTTCTGTTCGTGCGGAGTTCTCTCTTCACGTGCTGTGCCACCCTCCTTGACGCAAATACTACTATTACCACCGCCACGATCAGTATTGCCGCCGTCTCGAGAGGGTACTTTGTGGCTGTCGCGACAACGTTCCTCACTGCCGCTTCGAGGCCGCTGATCACCTGCGGTATAATGATCAGTGGAGGCACTGTGGTCGTCGCCGTGGTCTTGGGGATGGAAGGCAGTATCCT
>JAJYFQ010000017.1 GCA_021785375.1 Microcaldota archaeon
CTAATCGGGAAGAGATCGGCCGCGCCATGGAGATGCGGCTGACCGAGCCGCAGGAACTAAGCCGGTTGCTTCGAGGAAGGCAAGAAGCCAGAAGGCGCATTCGTTAGTTGGAGGGAACAAGGAGACATATCAAGAGATACCTGAAATGCCAGTACCCTGGTTGTGGGTACAAGAAAACACGTGAAGAGCATCATTTGATTGAGAATGAAGAGGACAATTAAGGAACACTTGTTTTCTTAGGAAGAATGTTCAAAATGTCAATCCTGTATATAACCCCTTAGGGATATTAGTCCCGACCAGATTCGAACTGGTGTACGCGGATCCAAAGTCCGCGGTCCTTGGCCACTAGACGACGGGACTGCGAACAGACATCTCTCTCCAGTAATATAAAAGTGTTGCTGCTAGAGTTCCTTTGTCGCAGTGTCAACGGGCTTCTTCTCGTATTGGAACACGGCCTTCTTCACCGCCCTGAGGGAGAGCGTTGCGCAGTGCATTCGCACCGGCCCCGGATCGATGCTTATCAGCTTGAGCAGCTCTGCCTTGTCCATCTTCTCGACATCGGCCAGGCTCTTCCCCTTCAGTGAATCGGTCAGTATGCTCGCGGTGCCCATTGATATGACGCATCCGGTGCCCTCGAACGATACGTCACTCACCTTCCCGTCCCTTATCTCTAGGAAAATGTCTATCTTGTCGCCGCAGGAGATGTTCTCCTCGTGCGTACTCGCGTCGGCCTTCTCCATCGTGTGCTTGTTCGACGGGTGCTCATAGTTGTATATGAGGTTCTCGGCGTACATGTCCAAATCCATCGGATTACCACAGGCAGGTCACATCCTGGTAAACTCGGCCGGGGTCATCCTGCCAAGGGCTTTCGTCAGGATCCTCATCCCGATACGGTTTACGGAGTCCCTGTACCTGTACAGGACCGCGGCTATGATGACGCTCAGAACAGCACCGGCAAGGACGTCGGTGAAGTAGTGTGCGCCAAGGTATACCCTGCCAAACAGGAGCAGGACCAGCCATACTATATAGAGCACTTCGAGGTATTTATAGTTTTTTATGAAGAACGCAAGCCCGGTCAGTGTCATTGCATGGTTTGACGGGAAGCCATATCCTCCCTCGCAGCCCACTGTGTTTATCCACGAGAGCGAGCTGACCTCGCAGGGCCTCGGCACCCTGAATATATTCTTCAGCACCTCCGCGATTACGAACAGGGCAACCACTGCGAATATGAAAGAGAAGAAGTTCCTGTCCTTCTTAAAGTAGAGGTAGAGTGCTATCAGCGGAAGCACTATGAAGAAGCTCTCAGCGAGGTATCCCATGACGACATTGAGGCCCGGGCTCGCCACGCTGTCGGCTATCTTGAATGCGGCGATGTTCGTCGCGTTGATTATCGACTCTATGGTCATGCAGATCAGAAGATATTTTATAGCATTGGATTGGAATAATATATAAAGACGTGAGGGTGGAAGATGTTTTTTGGCGGAAGCAAGGAACCTGAATCTGTGCAATTTGGTGACCTCGCAGCGATGCTCAGGGGGGAGTTCAACAGGAAGCTGGCGAAGCTGGACTCGAGGGCCTCGGGAATAGTCAATGGCGTAGAATCATTCGTACGGGATTTCACAGGCGCGTGCGATGCGTTCCGCGAGCTCGACAAGGAACCAGACCTCGAGTACGTGAGGGCGACCAGTGCCAACTACATAAGGGACCAGAAGGGCTCGTACTCGAACCTGCTCTCACGGATACTCTCGAGCGATACGAAAGTGGATGTGAGGTACGACACGATATACGATAAGTACTACGATGAGATACAGAGGACTGGGTCGCTCCTCAATGACGTCCTCAAGGCAAACGCGCAGTTCAAGATGGTGCTCGATGCATATCCCAACGACCTCAACAGGTTCAAGAGGTCCTTCTCTGCGATAGAGGCGCAGTGGCGCATGCTCAAGTCCGAGGTGGAGGCGAGGAACTCCGACTTCAACGAGTATCACGAGACCCTGGGGAAGATACAGGCGCTCGGCTCGCTGCTCGACGAGTCAAGGGTCCTTGAGTCTACGGTTGCCGGGCTGGAGGGGGCTCCAAGGCATGAGATAAGGGAGGATGAGATCGATGAGATCAGAAAGAAGATCGAGTCGGTCAGGGCACAGGAGCAGGCGATATCCGCGAAGGCTTCAAGCGTAAACTCGGAAATAAGCATACTGCTCCATACTGTCGACAAGCCGGCAAGGAAGCATGATTATCTATCACTCTACAAGCCCAAGCTGACCCCGCTGCTCGACGATCCGTCATCGCTGAGGAACCCTGACAGGTATGCCGAATTCTACAAGCAGATAGGGGAGACCAAGGACGAGGTGGAGAAGGGGGTCATAGCGGTGAAGAACGTGGCCGAAGTGAGAGGGGCCCTTGAGCAGATCCTCGAGGGAAGGCTCAAGTCGATGCTCGAGAGCATAACCGAGCTTGAGGCCAACAAGGTCCCGCTCGATTCGGAGATCAGGGATCTCGAGAGGGTGAGGAACGAGCTTGAGAGCCAGCTGCACGGCAACTCGCAGAGGGAGTCAAACCTTGCCGAGATGAAGGCCAGGGCCGTCAGCATAAAGGATGATATTCAGAGGACAAAGGCGGAGGTCGAGTCCCTCTTCGAGAGACACTACAAGAGAAAACTGAGAATAGGGTTCTAGGCCCTGCGGAGCTCCCTCCACGCCCTTTCGATCTCCTTCGCCCGACCTACGGGATCCAGTGCCTCGTATATGTCGGACATGACTGCCACCGAGTCGATTCCCGTGCCGTGCATCTCCGTGAGACCCCAGAGCCTTATCCCGCCTATGGCGATAACCGGAAGGTTCGTGAATCTCTTTATGTTCCTGATGCCTCCGGGCCCTATGACGTCACCGCAGGGCTTCGTCCTGCTGTTGTAAGCGAGCCCCGCGCTCAGGTACGTAGCGCCCTCGTTCTGCGCCGTCATCGCCTGCGCCGGGGTGCTCACTGATACCCCTATTATCTTGTTCTTGAGTATAAGGTTTGCAGTCTCTACCCTCGCATCCTCCTGCCCCAGATGGACGCCGTCGGCCTTGGAGTCGCGCGCAGCCATCACGTCGTTGTTGACAATGACGAGCGCACCCCATGGCTCCGCAAGATCCGCGACCCTGTCCGCGATCTCCATTATCCTCCGCGTCGGGGTGCTCCTCTCACACCTTACCTGTATTCCCTTGAAGCCGGCCTCAAGCAGGACCTCGGCGCTCTCGACGTGCCCGAACTTCTCCGAGGTTATTCCGTAAGGGCGCTTGAGCATCTCTCCAACGCTGATCTTTGTCATCATTAACGACACCAATTCCACTGCCGTGCTCTCTGCCGCAATCCCTTCATGCCCTTCACGTCCCGTTCCATGCACTGACGAACTCCCTTGCCGAAGCCACGGGGTCCTTAGCTCCCAGTATCGCGGAGATCACCGCAACTCCGTTCGAGCCATGCCCCTTTAGCTGTTTTATGTGCTCTGCTTTCATTCCGCCTATGGCGAATACGGGCAGCTTCGTACTCCTCCGTACTGCGCTGAAACCATCAAAGCCTATGACGTGGGTCTTCACCTTTGTGGTTGTCGGGAATAGTGCCCCAACGCCAAGGTAGTCGGCGCCATTCCTCTCCGCTTCGAGTGCCTGCCCCGGAGTCTTGGCCGAGACCCCTATTATCTTTCCAGGGAAGATTCTCTTCGCAACAGATATCGGGACATCATCCTGGCCTATGTGCACCCCGTCAGAGTCCACTGCAACAGCAACGTCGATCCTGTCATCGATGATGAAGAGGGCGCCCTTCTCCCTGCACATCTCCTTGATCCTTGAAGCTTCCTTGATCATGGTCCTTGCGTCCGCGCCCTTCTCCCTGTACTGTACGATCCTTATTCCTCCCTCGAGGAAGGCGCGCGCAGCATCCTCGTGGCTCATCCCGAAGTCTGCCGATGTTATTCCGTACACGCCGCTCAATCTTGCGTCCATGGCTATCAACCAACCCTGCGCATAAAGTGCTCGTAACCCCTATTCCTTATCGGGATTCTCCTCCCGTCCTTTATCAATATATTCTCAGTTCCGGTCACACGGCCAATGGCCGTCATGGACATGCCCCTCCTCTTCATGTAAGTTGTTGCCATCACATACCTCCGTGCCGGAATGGTGAAGAGGATCTCGTACTCGCCCCCGAAGTTGAGGGCCAGCTCCTCGATAGCTATGCCCAGGCCATTTCCCGCCCTGACTGCCTCCCTGTGCAGCGGGAGCTTCGAGAGATCTATCTCGAAACCCTTTCCATTTATCCTTCTCAGCTGATATATTGAAGAATACACGCCATCGGATAGGTCGATCGCCGAAGTCGCGCCGAGCCTGTGCAGGGCCTGTCCCTCCCTTACCTTGGGTTCCACTTCAAGGAGCATGTTCGCCCACTTCCTCTGCCCTGTCTTCCTCCACATGTGGTATGCCGCGGCGTTCTTTCCAAGCCTTCCCGTAACGCATAGAAGATCTCCGGCCCGTGCGCCCTTCCTCCTCAGCATCTTGTCCTTGTCGACGACCCCTACGGCTATTCCGGCGAATGCCATCTCCTTTCCTTCCTTGAGGTCGCCTCCCGCCATGCGCGCACCGTATCTGGAGAGGCACTTGTAGATGCCTCTCTCAACGGCCCTTAGAAAAGAGAGAGGGGTATCCCTCGGCATGGTCATGGCCGCCATGAAGTACCTCGGGGTTCCTCCCATCGCAGCTATGTCGCTTAGGTTGATCGCCGCGAAGAAGTAGCCAGCCCTCTCAGGATCCGAGCCCTTCGGTATGTGCGAGGCCCCTGATATGGAGTCGGTCTTCAGCAGAATGTACCTGTCTCCGGAAGGGAAGTAGAAGCAGTCATCGTCAGGCCACGCGTAGGGGTACATCCCCCTTATCCGCTCGATTATGTCTCTCTCTCCGATGCGGCCGAGTTGTACCTCCATAACCGTATAATTTGTCACCGCATATATATTATTGCTGCGCTATAGGATCATGGCTGACATAAAATGTTTCGTATGCGGTGAAAGGCTGAAGGGACCATGCCTGTACTGCGATGGGTGCAGCGGCTACACGCACATGAACTGCGCAGTTGCTGCCGGAGAGAACGTCTGGGACTGCCCGAACGACGCCACACAGATGCAGCAAACCAATCTCTGAGCTAAAATAATGGGATGAATGAAAAAAAGAAAAGGAAAAGAAAGAAAAGTCTATTCGCTTCAGTTGTTCTTCTCGAGCTCCTTTATCCTCTCGGCCACGCCCTTTGTCTCCTTCTCAAGGTTCTCCTTGTACTCCTTGAGGAGGTCTATCTTCTCCTCGCGCGTAAGGAAGCTCCTCATCTCGTTTCCGCACATTTCCATGCACCTCATGTTTCCACCACATATTGGACATCCTATATAATGGCCGGCAACGTATATAAACGTATCTGACGTCCTATATGACTGCGCTATACGCGTCAGTCGAATTCGAGGATCAGGGGGAGATGGTCAGAGGCCTTCGCGTTGGGCACGGTGAAGGACCTGACCCTGACCTTGTCGTTTACGAAGATGAAGTCCACTGGAGTCATCGTGTCGCGTATCGGCGGCCTGGTGGTCCTTATCCCGTGCTGTATAACGAGGTTGGTGAGATTCCTGTTGAGGACCGCGAGTGACTTGGAGTGCGGCGAGAGGTTGAAGTCTCCGGTGAGTATGACCTTCTCATTGCTGTCAATGCCATCCACGTAATCGGCTATGGTCCTGCAGTGACTGCGCGTAACTTCGTTGCCTCCCTTATGGTAGGGTAGCCAGTAGCCGTGATAGTTGAGGTCATTGATTATCTCATTGCCGGTCTCTATCCTGACGTGCTGGAGGAAGCAGATGTTTATATTGTCCCTCCCTATCACCCCGTTGTCTATCGGCTTGCCGTTAGTGAACACGACGTTCTTCCTGGTTATCCTGTATCTGGAGAGCACCGCCTGGCCGTCGTACACCCTCCTGCCCGAGTAGGGCGACGATGCGTTCCTCTGGAAGTGGCAGTATTTGAGTTCGGGCAGCGATTCGGAGAGGTTCTCTAGGACAGAAAAGTATGCGGATCTCACATCTCCGATTCCTGTAGTGACCTCCTGAAGGTTGAGTATGTCTGGCCTCTCCTTCTTCAGGAACTGCATGGCCTGGTACATCAGTATGCCCTGCCATATGTTGAGCTGGATAAGCTTCATCTAACCACAACGAAAAGGGATAACGAGCAGAGGAACCTACTCCCTCGGCTCGATTATGTAGTTCTTGACGATCTTGATTACCTGGTCGATCGCCTTCCTTATGTCCGCCTCGGTCTTAGCCCCGGTGCAGATGATCTTCCCGTTCTTGAAGAGAAGGAGAGCGGTCTTGGGCTCGTGGATCTTGCATATCGCCCCAGGGAACTGCTCCGGCTCGTAGTCCACGTCAGGAGACGCTTTTGCTATGCCGTAAAGGTCGAGCTCGACCCCGAGGTCCGCGCTCGCCACGATATTCTCTATCTTGAAATCAGGATGAAGGCTCACCTTCTTTCCTGAAGGTTTCGCTGCCGATTTTGCCATTTTATCACGTTTATATACCCTTTATAAATGAAACTGAAAGGTATTTATACATTTATACTGCATCTACTAATCGGTTAATTGTGCATTTCAGCCGCAGGGCTGTCGGCGCATCCTATGAGTCTGATAATAATGGCAAGATCACACGGCCTATTCTCCGGAAGATCGAGGCACCTCTCGAGGCATGGCACGCTCTCAAAGATCGGCCTAACGAGGCTGATCAACAGGTTCGACGTAGGAGATAAGGTGGTCGTCACCCCTCACGGGAACAAGAAGAACATACCCCATCCGAGGTACAGGGGAAGGGTGGGAACTGTCGTCGGAAGCAGGGGATCCGCGTACGTGATCGAGATCATGGTATCGAAGTCTGCGATGAGGACGCTCGTTGTTCCGCAGGAGTACCTTCAGAGGCTCACCCCTGCATAAACCTGCTTTTCTTAAATAACAAGGAGCTTGAGATTCTCTACTGCCTTGAAGTCATTGTCCCTAGTGACCAATAACTCGTCGTTGGAGATGGCTATCGCCGCTATCAATATATCGAGCTCGTTTATCAGCTTTCCATTCCTTCTCAATTCCTTATAGATAACGGAAGACCTCTCAGGGGCATCTCCGTCAAATGGGTATACATCGAGAGTGTTTAGCAATGAGTTTACCTGCCCTCCTCCTAGGCCTCTTAGGAGTTCATATTTGCATATAACGGTAGTGGCCGCCTTTCCATCCAACTTCTGGAGGCTCGTCTTTACGCTCTCATTGCCCTCCAACATATCGATAAGCACGCTTGTATCGAGTATCATCCAAAGAACCTCGGCTTCGCATTCTTTCTTCCTCTCTCGACTTCCTTTCTCAGCGCCTCGGCATCCTTCTTGCTCACGGTCCCTGCGTACTTCAGCACTTCGCTCAGGCTGCCCTTCTTAGACGACGCCGCGCTCTCTATAAGGTCGTTTATCTCATTTGAGAATGACCTGTTGTTCTTCATCTTCCTCAGCTTCTCGTATACCTCGTTTGTCAAGGAGATTATCTTGGTCATATATACATATGTGCATATGCATATATTTAAGGCTTTCCCTACCTGAGAAGATCCCCAATCTCGTCAACTACCTCATCCACGTTCACTCTCATTCTGTACGAGTAGTGCCTGTCCATCTCAGGCACGCTGAGCAGCTTCCTCCTTATGCTCACGAGCTGGTCCTCCAGCTGCTTTACCCTCTCAACAGGTGTCGCCAATCTAACTTCTCTATTCATATTCTCACCAATATCAGTTCTTGATATAGCTGCAGTGGCATACTGCCTTCCGCGAGCTGCCTCCGACAGCCTTCGCTATCTCCTTCACGAATCTGCTCTCTCCATCCTGCAGGTCGTTTGTCTTGACGACAAACCCGTAATCGCCTTCAGTGATGGCCACCTCCTTCACCTTCCTTATGCCTATCAACCTTGCCGCTGCCTTGTGCACGTTTGCCTTCCTGCCAGGCCTCACGAAGAAGTAGTGACAGCCATGGCTAACCTTTCGTATATTCCTTCCATTCATATCCTCACCCTAATATGTAATTAACGAACGGGTGGTTTGGAGGGCGAGAGAAATCCTCGCCATTTATGGCGACTGGATGAATCGAACCCTCCAACGCAGTGAATAAACGTCTTTTCCTCGACTGAAATATCAGTGGCAGCAGCGCCGCGGTTTTGACGCGACCGGATGCTGCCAGAGAAAGACACGCATGAATAGCGAGAGCTTTGAATCGTACTCTGTACACGGCGTCGGACAACTTGTTTTCCACTTTGAGTGGTGCCCGAAGTATCGGTACAATATGTTAAGGCAGGAAAGGTTTAAGGACTTTCTGTCGAAGGTCCTGGAAGATGAGTCAACGAAACTCAGGTGCAGAATCGTAGAGATGGGCATAGAGGATGATCACGTACACCTTGTTATCGTCCTCAGGCCATCTATTGCGGTCAGTGACGTATTCCACCAATTGAAGGGCAAGAGCGCGTACGAACTGTTCCGGTTTGAACCGAAATTCCGACTGCGATACCCTAATGGGGATTTCTGGTCTCCTGGGAAGTTCTATAGAAGCGTCGGCGATGTGGACCTGGAAACTGTAAGACATTACGTCAGGGCACAGGACCACAGACCCTTGCAGGGTAACCTGCGTTGCGTGCGGGGGTGGCGTAGAAGCCTCGCCCCTTGGGGCGAGGAGTAGCCACCCGAGCTGCAAAGGGTTCATAAGGGGCGGAGCCCCTTATTGTCACAATTCGGCGAGGCTCACTCGCCGTTGCAATGCCTTATGTGCCAGAGAAAATCAGCCGGAACGTCGTAACTTCCGCTGCACTTCCAACAAATATAATGTGACGAATGCCTGTTGAAGGGGTTGGATATGGCGCGAATGGTGGGTTCAAAGAATGAGCGTATGGGGTTTATGAGCATAGACATCCGCACCACATCCAAAGTATATTTACGCTTGCCCAGTATATATAAGCGATCTGAGCATATCGACGTAAAATGCAGTAAAACCGATATATTGCCTACTCAAAATAACTTTATCTATTAATAAATAGTGTTAATTAGCACACTTTCGTAACACTATATTTATATATTAGTGTTAGATATCTAAAACTATATGGATATGCAGGAGAAAGTAGCCAAGGTTCTCAATATCCTCAGAGGGCAATACGCAAGTCCGTATTTTGTTGTAGCCAGGAAGATAGGAGGAAGATATTACGTATACAAAGAACGGCGCGAATGGGTCAAGGACAAGAAGAAAGTAAAAACGATATCTGAGTACCTCGGCAGGATAAGTGATGATGGACTTTTCATTAAAAAATCAGAGAGGAGAGGAGACAGGCTGGAGAATGCTAAAGCCATAATAGAAGCGTATGGTGGTAAAGTCATACTTCCAGAGAAAGAAAAAGAAGAAGAGGGCTCCAAATTATTGGCCACAGACGAAATAGATAGAAAAATACTTACTATATTGAGCATGAATGCGCGGGCAACCCTCTCTTTCATTGCGAAGAGGGTCGGACTTAGTGTATCAGCAGTAGAGAGCAGGATATCAAAACTGGAGAAGAAGTACGCAATAAAGTACATTTCGGAAATAAACGTGGAGAAATTGGGCTATCTAAAGTTCATAATTCTCGTGAAATTCCTTGATAGGATTCCATCGTCTAAGGACATAAGAGAATCCTTGAAAGGCGAACCACGCCTACAACTAGCAGTACGACTTAGCGGAGGTAATTATGACCTGATACTATATGTGCTTGCTGAAAAGGAAGTAGATATAACTCACTTAACAAGGGACCTTTTATCGAAGACGGTTCTTTCAGAGTATCCCCTAAGATGGAATATTACTCCGTTCTCAGAAACTTATAATTTTGTGCCTCTGCGAGATGAATTCATCGAACTGCTAAGGGAAAAACCACTCAAGAAGCTGATGATTCTCGAAGAGGAACCTAGCAAGAAGAAACAGCTTATATTAAACAGAGAATTTGCCGTTTTGAGAGAATTAAACTCCAATGGCATTGTGGACTTTACAAGAATAGATAAGAAATATGGGTTTGATAACGGAAGATCGCAATACACCTACCATAAGTTATTAGATGATGGGCTATTAACGAGGACTACCATAAATATTGAAAGTCCACCTATAAAATATATCGACGTTATATTCATGGAAATATTGGATTTCAAACTATATTTCAACAGTAGGTCCCATTTATTACAAAACATAATCAAAGAATCCGAAAGTCCAATTAATAAATATCTGCTTGTTGGCGATATTGGGATACCGTTTGGCAGTTTATTATTCTTACCTATATCTAATGACACTTCGCTCGGAACAATAGAAAATGAGTTATTACCAACAAAAGGAATTGAACTTAAGTCAGTAATACTAACCGAGATTTTAGTAGGAAAATTTTGTTATAGGAACTTTGATAATTCCTATTCCAAACAATCTACAATATTAGGCCGGAGTAAA
>JAJYFQ010000134.1 GCA_021785375.1 Microcaldota archaeon
GATGAGCAAGAGCGCCTCGCCGATGTTGGAAAAACGGCGCATCGAGACGGCAAGGAATAACTCAAGGCCCGGGGCCCTGCTCGAAGAGCTCACAACAGCTCATCGTCTCGTGCCTGAGACCGAAGACGGGGCGCTCGAATCTCTGCTCAGATAACCTCCAGTTAATCGGGAGTGCGAGCGCCGGGATTTGAACCCGGGTTCTTGCCTTGGCAAGGCAAAGTCCTACCAGGCTAGACTACGCTCGCAGGATAAGCAGTAGTAATGGCACGAGCATTTTAATAACCATTTCTTCCGGCAGTCCGCACCCAAAAAGATTATAATGGCCAAATCCAATGTAAAGAGCATGCCTTCGCAGTACAAGATAATAATATTTGACATGGATGGGGTCATCTTCGAGAAGCCCTCGCTCAGCCGCAGGGATGACAGCGTAGGCTCGAGCTCCTGGGACTCGCTCTTCGACCAGATGGGGATATACGACCTCCACGAGAGGCTCAGGGAGATATATGTGAGGAAGGGCTTCAAGTCCTATATGGACTGGAGCGATGCCGCGTGCTGCGTCCTGAAGGCCAAAGGCCTCGATGCGAAATCATTCAACAGCATGGTCAACTCAAGGGAATTCATACCAGGAGCCAAGGAGACGTTCGCGGCGCTGAAGGAGGCCGGGATACTTACTGGTGTCATAAGCGGAAGCTTCGATGCGCTTGCCCAACGGGCCAAGGACGAGCTTGGGATAAAGTACACGCTCGCGCACTGCGACTTGGAGTTCGACGGGAAAGGGGCGCTCAAGAACTGGCGGCTACTTGCGACCGACTATAAGGACAAGGTAAAGTTCGTCAAGTACCTGGCGCAGATAAACAAGGTGAGCATGAAGGAGTGCGCCTACGTCGGTGATGATGTAAATGACCTGCCCGTGTTCCAACGCGTAGGGCTTTCGATGGCATTCAACTGCTCCAAGCAGAAGGTCACAGAGAAGGCGGGCGTGGTGATCAAGGAGAAGAATCTCTCCGACATACTACAGCATCTCGGGATAGGCTAAGTCGATCGGTATCAATATCGATACCTGCTCCTTATTATAGGTCAGCCAGCCAATCAGTATTAGGGGATAGGATGGCAAAATCATTTGCATGCAAGGACATAGGGATGAGCTGCGGCTTTACCGCAAGGGCGGAGACGGAGCAGGAACTGATGGGGAAGATATCGGAACACGCAAGATCTGCGCACAACATGGCCAGCATGGACGATGCTACCATGCAGAAAGTGAGGTCCGCGATAAAGGAGGAATAATCCCCAGCACTTTTTCATCAATGTTCTCAAAGCCGGCCTGGGCTAGTGTTTTATACTTTGCACGGCATATAATTCCAGGTAGCCATGGAGATAAATCTCTCTGAAGGCATGGACATAGATGCCCAGACGGTGATCACGGGAAGAGGGTGCGCTATAGGCCAGAGCGGCTCCGGAAAATCGTTTCTCGCAGGAGTGATCGCCGAGGAGCTGTGCAAGGCCGGAATGCCTTTCTGCATTATAGATACGGAGGGCGAGTACGCGTCCCTAAGGTCCGTATCAAGGAATCTCCTGATTGTTGGTGGGGATAACGGAGACATAGGCACCGATGTCGACTTCTCCAAGCTATTTGCATCGAGCATATCGGGGGGCATAGCCGTGGTGCTTGACATCTCCGATGTTATTGACAGGGAAGATCTTGTCCAGCAGGCACTCGGAAAACTCTACGAGATAGAGAATAAAGAGAGAAAGCCCTACCTGATTATAATAGAGGAAGCCGACAAGTTCGCCCCCCAGGTAATAAGGGGCAAGCCCAACATCATAGAGGAGATAAGCGTGCGCGGAAGGAAGCGCGGAATCGGCCTCTTTATAACAACGCAACGGCCGGCAAACATAAGCAAGAATGTTCTCGCCCAGTGCTCCTACGGGTTCATAGGCAGGCTCACGATAGAGAACGACCTCAACGCACTGAGGATGCTCTTCAACAACAACGATAAGCTTTCCAGCATAACGAGGCTGCGCACCGGTGAGTTTCTCCCATTCGGATTGCCACGCGATTCTCCCTTCAAAGCTAAGCAGAGGGTTACAACACCAATAGGGTCTACGCCTACAATCGAGCCCCATGGCCTTCCAAACAGCGCGATAGCAAAGGTTATACGGGAGCTAAGGTCAGGAATCCATTCCCAGGCAGTGGCGAACAGATCGGAGAAGCCGAGGAAGAAGCAAAGTTACGAAGTTGTTCGTGCAGTCAGCCCCTCGTTCACTTTTGAGGACGCAACCGCCTATGCGGAAAAGATGGCAAAGCGCAGGTTTGTCGTCTTTGGAAAGGCCACCGAGCGAACGGATTCCGTCGAGCTCAAATATGTGCCACTCGCGCTCTGCACAGTAAGATTTCCATCCAAGCGTCGCAACGAGTACAGGGAATACAACTGCCTGCTCAACCCGAAAGGGGAGCTTGTGAGGCTTGACAATGCTGTCAAGACCATATCGATAGACGAGTGGCGCGGATCAAGGTCTGAGTATAAGAGGTACCTCGGCGGCAATCCCGAAGGCGCCAGCGAAAGAGAAGTCGAAAAGTCTGTACTTGTTTAGCACTGGCATAGATTCGAGAGCAACATCCTTCTGAGTTCTACTTGCGCATCAAGACCGCGCATTTGCCACGTTGCGAATAGGGATGCAAGTCTTTCGTAATATA
>JAJYFQ010000135.1 GCA_021785375.1 Microcaldota archaeon
TCTACTCTTTAGAACAACCTAGCGATTTAGGTTCTCGTCCCTTCATACATTCTGGCACGGGCACAGAAAAGAGAGAAAGGCATGCGCTCTCTCTCTCGTTTGTGCCTGCGCCTGTTCTTGCCTGCCCCCGTGTGCCTGTGCGTGTGTGCGCGCGAGAGAGAGACCGAGACCGAGAGCGGGCCAGAGAGAGCCCGGGAGGGCGCGTGAGTGTGTGTAGAGAGGAAGTCTCGTAGAGTTTAATTATGCATAGGGCTTTGATGATTCAGCGATACAGGCCTCCTCATTGGCTGAACAGAACAAGACAGTTGTGCCCGAGTCCAGATTAGCTATTTTCATCGATGCCGAGAACACCTCCCCAGAAGCAGTTGGAAAGGTCATTGTCTCCTGCGCAAGTCTTGGCAGAACTAACATCCTAAGAGCATATGGTGACTGGACGATTGATAGCCTGAAGTCTTGGAGAGGGATATTCAGCGAATACCCCATTACCCCGGTCCAGCAGTTTCATTATGTTTCGGGCAAGAACTCTTCAGACTCGGCAATGAATATTGAAGCGATGGACATAATGCACCATGGAGGTGTTGACACATTCGTTCTGGTCACAAGCGACAGTGACTTCACTCGACTAGCCACCCGAGCAAGAGAAGAGGGGTTGCAGGTTGTAGGATTTGGCAAGAAGACAACTGTCCAATCGTTCGTGAGAGCATGCCATCAGTTCATCTATCTCGAAAACCTCCCTTCACTTGAGCAGAAGATTGAAGGTCCGCCTGAGCCTGAGTCGCCGAAGCCGAAAAGGAAGAAAGCCACTACAAGCAAGGTCACAAGCAGTGAGGAGCAACAACCCGAATTAGGTGAGGTATCCCTGGCGGTGAAAATATCGCCAATAGACGCGATGGCTAGTGGAAGAGAGCTTCTGCTCAAGGCAGCCCAAGCTTGGCCAAGCGAAGATGGCGTTATTACTGGGTCCCAGTTGGGATTTCTCTTAAGAAGACTCGATCCCGGATTCAGTCCGTATAACTATGGTGTTGCTAAGATGTCAGACCTAGTAACGTTGCATCCTGATGTCATCAAACCGACGGGAAAACGAAGTGGGCTCTCTGACCCGTTCTACAGATTCGAGCCGCAACCACTTCCTGGTGAAGAATCGAAGTGATTACTGATCGAGCTATGTAGCGAGGAACCATGAGTCTGCATGAAGAGCAATGGCAATCTATGAAACGTCAGATTCCAGCTTGCTAACGACAGTCCCTGTTACCCACTCGTTCCCTTGACCTGTCAATCTGTAACCATCTCCTTCTTTGACGACATACTTCGCAAGGATGTATGACGCTCCCTTGCCCGTGAGCCTCCCTCTGACATTGTTAGGCGTGATTCTCTTCCATCCCTTCGTCAATAGGAAGGTGATTATTGCGGGTCGAACGGGTTTGCCAAGCTCGTAAAGCAGTAGCCCAATGGCATCATCGATAGTAAAGGCCGTGAAAGAAGTTGGTGGAAACTTGAGGCCGTCTGCCGCGAACTCTATTCTTCCGAGTTTCCCTTTGCTCGGCAACTCGAAGCCCTCCAAAGATGCTTCGCTTGGTCTCTCTGGTGCTCTTGTTTGGCCTTCAGCCTTAGCCTTGGTTACTGGACTGATATTGTGGGTGGGCATAGAATTGGAGTGACCCACAACCCATTCGATGGCATCGTCAAATCTATCACCAGAGTCTTCTCCTTCATACTCGACTTCTGCTTCACCCAGCCTGACTCTGAATCTTCCCATGAGAACCCCTCTCCTAGCTCTGCCTCGAATTGGTTACCTCGTCCAGCAATTCGTTTATCCGTCTAGGATTGATTCGATGCACTCCGTCCTTCACAGGCTCTATGTAGTGCCCATCTCGAAGTTCCTTGATCTTGGGATGCACGGTTCCATCAGGGAGCCCGAGCTTATCCGCAATGTCTTTGTTTGACGCGACGTCGTCCTCGCGTAATCCAGCTACTTTGGCATAGGCAAGGCCGATGTAATACAGGGCAATCTCCAGCCGAGCTGTCAGACCCCTACGGGTGATTATGACTCCGCCATCAGAAGTGAGCCGGATGTACTCCTTGGCGCGTTCCTTGTTCCGGTTCAACTCGTCGGCGTCATCAGACATCATCTCCTTCTTCACCCATGCTGCCAACTCATCGCTCATGCTCTTCAGCAACCTTATGCAATGACCTGTATTTACGCTTATCACTTACGAAATTATAGCACTAGAGATGGGTTACACTTCATCACTCCTCTAGGGTCATAATGAGAAATCGTGGTCAGTTCGTTCTTGAGCTTATCCCCTTAGAACCGAGAACTACAGCTAGCCGTTAGAGCCTGAAGACCTTCCTGGTCAGCTTGGAAAGGATTGAACTGTGCGAGACCCTCATGTGTTGCTCGAACTCCTCGGCCGTGTCGACTACACAGCCGCACTTGGTGCACAGGAACAAGCCGGTCTACCCGTGTGCGCTTATCCGCACGCCGTTGATGCAGAGCACAGACCTGGCACGCGACCTTCTCGCTAGCATGTTTCCGAGCATCCTGAGCACGTTGTTAGGGGTAATCAGGCATCCACACCTACACTTCCCATTGAGCCAGTTGTCCAGTTTGTAGTAGTGGCGCGGGCAGTCATGCACGCACAAACGGCTCCTTCACCCCCATCTGCTTCAGCCGAGTCGAGAGGTAA
>JAJYFQ010000136.1 GCA_021785375.1 Microcaldota archaeon
CAGTATGTGCTCCGCGTGTATCTACCGCCTAACGAGGCTCTCTCGCTTCAGGGGACGAGGGACGAGCTCGCGCTGCTGTTCGACACTGCGAAGGACTTCATAAAAGCGCGCTGATTCATGGACAGACTAATTGTTGCGATAACGGGAACGCCTGGCGCAGGGAAGAGCACGCTAGCGAAGGAGTTCGCAAAGGGAATACCGAACTCGAAGGTCATAGAGATAAACGACATAGTCAACAAGTACAAGCTTTATTCAGGGAAGGACAGGTTCGGGACGAAGATAGTAAAGCTCGGAGCGCTGACCGCAGCGCTGAAGAGGGAGATAAGGAAGTCAATCGGCATGACGGTTTTCGTGACAGGCCATCTTGCGCCTGAGCTTAGGCTGCACTACGCTGTTGCGATAGTAAAGAGGTCCGGGTTGGAGACCATTGCAAGAAGGATGGAGGAAAGGAGATATCCAAGGGAGAAGATAAGAGATAACCTCATCGCAGAGGCGACAGACTACTGCGGAGGGAAGATATCCGGAATGTGCAGGGAAACCTACGAAGTCGAGAGCGCATCTGACATTAGGAAGTTGAAGAGGTACATAGCAGCGCTCGCGGAGGGAAGGAGCGTGAAAAGGCCTAGAAGGAGAGAAATAAACAAGCTCAATGACCTCCTGAAGATGGTTAAGAAGGGCAACTTGTACGGTCTTTGATTCAAGGCGCGCCCTTTCTGGTTAAAGCCATTACCCTCTGCGCCCAGCGCTGACGTAGGAACCTGTGGCCAACCGCTTCAACTTTTTGAGTGATTGATTCATAGCCTTCAGGTTCTTCCAGCTCTTGGTCTTCATCAGTTGGCCTATTGCGGTATACGCCTAATTTAAGTCTTGCTTTTGCCGATAGCGATTTCCGTTGCTTTGCGTCTAAACCTAGATGCTCGTCTTCTTCACGAAAGCCGCGTATAGCAGCTTTGCAATCTGCTCAGGCATGTCATTGACGAACAGCCTTGCATCCTCCCTCCTGAGGGAAGAGGGAAATCCGTCCCTGCTCTTCATTGCGTGGAGTATCACATCCTTCGGAGTCTTGTGCGTCGACTCCTCCAGGGAGACGAGCCTGTCACCGTCAAACATTATCCCGAGCGACTTTGTGTGCGCATCTGTGAAGCGGCTGCTGGCTTCCCTCATGTAGATGCTAGGTCCCTTTGCTACATAGTGGCTAATCATATATGTCTTCATGAAGAACGCGATGATTCCATTATCCTTGGAGACGTTCTCGAAAGAGACTGCCGTGTCAAATCCGTTTTCCAGCAGCTCGTGGTTCAGCCGTGCCTTGAACCTGCGGAGCTGCTGCCAGATTATGTCCTCTGCAACGTTCTTGACCTTGAAGTGGAGCAGGTAGATATCAAGGCCAAGTTCCTTCCGCAAGCGCATCAGCTTCCTCTCTGTATAGACATCGGAGTACTTCGGCCCGTAGAAGAAGTCGAGCGTGGGAGAGCGCAGCAGCAGCCTTGATGCGACGACGAATCGCGCAAGCGATTCCTTGGACACCGCAGCTGCAACGTTCCTGTTATCATCAGTAGGGTCTACCACGACAAAATCCTTGTCGAACTTCTTCACTAGAACCTTTGCCTCTGCGCTCTTTGGATTTAGTATAACTTTCTTGCTTGGCAGGATCACAAGAGGAAGCTGCAAGTCTGCTATTTTTGTTATAAGGTCGATGAATGATTCATACTGATAAATCAGGAGCTCGCAAAGGTATCCTGAAAAGCCCTCCGTCTCTACGTCTGCACCGTGTATCCCGTGTGCATTGAGGAACGCCTTGAGCAGTCTCACATTGTCCTTCTGTTCCTTATCTATGTGCTCGTTCACGAACTTGTTGTGGAGCGGAGTCCTGTCGACAGCCGTTATTCGTTCTAGCGCATTGTTTATCTTGAAAGCCGGGACTATGTCTGCGGTGAGTCCCATATCGCCCAGGATTAGCCTCACATATGGATGCTGTGCGTACTTTATCTCGAATCTCTCGTTCTTGCGCTTCGCCACTATACTCTTCGCGACCTCCATCCCCTTCTCTGCAGCCTGTTCCTTTGTGAAGTGCTTCGGGAACAGCAGGAATATGTCTATGTCTGAAGTGCCTCTTATCTGCGTGCCGCGGGCGACAGAGCCTACGGAAACGATCTCGACGTTCTTTGGGATTGCCTTCTTCAGCCTCTGGACAAGGTCGTTCACATAGTGGGTAGTGGACTCCATCTCCTCTTCTGTGGGTTTGACGTCCTTGAGAACGGTCTTTAGTACGAACTCCAGTTTCTTCCTCGTAATGCGTGAAACTTCTGAGTCGCGCCTCTTCTTCTCAGCCATGGAGTATCATTAAGGATAGAGTAATAAAGGCTAAATATCTTTAATTACCACCGATAGAGGAGGGGCTCTTAGCGCAACCCGGTAACGCGTTCCGTTCGCAACGGAAAGATTGCGGGTTCAAATCCCGCAGAGTCCACTTATAATTAATTGGGGCGGGTGCGATCCCCGCCGAGTCCAATAAACTCTTTGGGAAAGAGTTTAATCAGAAAGCTCTCGTCAAAGCAGGCGACAAGCCTGCAGGCGGGTCTGGGTGCGATTACGGGTTGAAAGCCGAAGATTCTAAAGCCTCTGGGTGCAATTCCAAAGCTCAGTTCGCACTCATAAAGGGCGAACTCGAAAGGACATTA
>JAJYFQ010000137.1 GCA_021785375.1 Microcaldota archaeon
TTCGGTAAATGCCATGTACTGCAACACAGGCATATTCGAGATAAGCCAGGGCAACTGCACCTCCCCATCAGTATATTCTGGATCCTTCCTTGCGCAGGTCACGGACCAGGAGCACGAGGTATTCAGTGTGATCGCAGGAGTGAGCGCGAACACAGTGTCTCTCACCCCGTACGGATCCATATCGGTCCCGTTTGTCCCGCAGAACTACACCATCATACAGAACGGCGACTGGATTGCGAGTGGCACCGGAGGGAGCATGGTCTACTCGTTTGGAACCCCCGGCTATGCGGGGAGGTACTTCGTCGGGGTAAACACGGTCATCTTCCCGTCCAGTATGGGACAGCTCAACACCATACCTTCGTCAGGGTTGCCTTACAACTCCCTCTTCTCAATGGCCTTCACAACACTCTACGTGAACAAAACACAGTCCAGCGAGAAGATAGGCGTCGATGATGCCATGGCCGTATACTACAAACCCGTGACTTCTGGAACGTGGATCAGCATGTTCGGAAACACAGCGTGGAGCGGAGTGGCAAACACGAACGGCAACACCTACACTGAGAGCGTTGTCCTCCCCCCAGGAATGTACAACCTTGCCGTGGTCTGGTCGAACGTCAACTTTAATGGCCTGCAGGCGCTCAACATCTCCTGATCAGATGGCCACGATGTTTTTGAAGTTCTTGAGCTGAATTCCGGCATCGTCGTCGGAGTTGAATATCTCTATCCTGACTCCTCTCTTGTCGGCCATGTCGAGCACCCTCTTTACCTCTTCGTCGTTTATCACCGAATCGTTGACAAGCACAACCTCGGGCCTTGAACCCTCTATCGCATCGAGGACCTTCTCATTCCCTGATACCGAGACTCCGGCTCGCAGTCCGGCAAGGAACCTGTTCAGATACTCAAACTCCTTCCTGACATGCTCATTCTCCAGGAGCTCGCCCACGGTCCCGCCCCTCATTACCTCCCTTATTCCGGACCTCTCCGCATCGCTCGCCGGAGCATAGACCAGCCTCTTCTTTATCCCGATATTCATGTCAGATATGTACTTCTTTAGGTCATCCTTGGTGAATCCCGGGCCGGCTATTATGATTATGTCAACGGACATGTTCTCAACGGCCTTTATGACGTCGTTGAAGTACTGGACCCTTTGCTTGCCGTAGTCCTTCTCCTTCATACGCTTGCTGAGATGGCTGTAGAGCTCGGTCACGATGTCTATGCCGTAGCCCTTTATGTAAGACACGAGGGCCTTCTCGTCATCCATGACGATTATGCCGAGCTTCGGCTTCCTCGCCTCACGCTGCGCCTGCTTGAGCCTCTTCAGTATGTAGTCCTTCCACTCTGCCTTCTCTATGTCTATCACATCGCCGGCGGCGACGTTTATCGTGTGGTGGCTCCCCATGCTGATGAATTCTGCAGGGTGGCCCGCGATTATCTTACCAATCAGCCTGAGCCTGCCGGAGCTCTTGTCGATTTCGATCTTCTCCACGTTTACCTTGACCACAACCTCCTTCTGCTCGCCAACATCCCTCTCGTTCGCCTTGAACCTACGGTAGCTGTGCGCCTCGACCCGGTCCCCGACAGATATAATAATGGCAAGAAGATATAGATCATCGAACGACTCGGGTTCCACCTTGAGCGCGTTTGACACCGAATTGAGACGGATTATCCGCATAGGATTCAACTCCTTATCGCCTGCGAAGGTATTAATACTTATTATGGGAGGATATTAGCATGCTAAATTCCACATCTGCAGTGGCGACTGTCAGCGGTGCAGCCTCATCCATAGTATCGTTCATTGCGGCACACACATACCTTGGCGTGTTTGTGCTCATGGTGCTCGAGTCGGCCTCGTTGCCGATCCCGAGCGAGGTGGTGCTCCCTGCGATAGGATATCTCTCTGCCACAGGGGCTATGAGCATCTACCTTGCATTCGCAGCCGCTGTCATCGGAAGCATGATCGGGATAGCGATTGATTACTATGTGGCTTACTTCATAGGGAAGGATGTGGTCTACAAGCACCTCGAGAGGTTCCACATAAAGAGGAGCACCCTAGACGCGTTTGACAAATGGTTCGCGAGGAACGGATCCTTTGCCGTCTTCATATCGCGGCTCATACCCGTGGTGAGGGGCCTGATAAGCTTCCCGGCCGGATTTGCGCAGATGGACCAGAAGAAGTTCTACTTCTACTCGTTCCTCGGGACCATTGTCTGGGACTCGGCGCTGATGCTGTTCGGATATTATGCGCTTGACACCTCAAGCCTTCCGCTCATACTCGCATCCATCGCTGTCTTTGGGATGATAATGTACGCGATATACATATATGCACTGAGAAGGATCAGGGCCGCGCCGAAGGCATAAGCGTTTTTACTTCCTGCAACTTATTATGTACGCGATCCCGAAGAAGAAGTCGCGGACAACGATGTCCCTCAGCCCGTTCTTCCCCAGCAATCCTACCAGGTTCCTCTTGCTGAATCCGCTAGTGCTTCCCGGAAGCCATCTGTAGAGCCGTTTGCCGGCAAACGCGGCTATCAGCTTCATGTAGAGCAGGTAGATTCCAAAGAGGGCGTTGTTGAGAATCCCTTCGGGCCTAGAGATGTCTGTGATGACGAAGATCCCGCCCTTCCGCAGGACCCTCTTTGACTCCTTGACGAAGATGCCCAGATCCGGGAAGTTC
>JAJYFQ010000138.1 GCA_021785375.1 Microcaldota archaeon
GCTTGTGCTGTTCACCCTAACATATATTGTGCTCAGATTCCCGATGATAGGCACCTTCGAAACATCCATAGTAAGCCTCGAGCTTGTGTTCGCGTGCTCGTATGTCATGTTTAGCGGCACGGTGTAACTCAGGAGGGAAAAGCCTATCTGCGCCGATCCCCTGTAGTTTATCGAGAACGGCTGCTTGCCTGCTATGTTGTGGCCTACTCCGGAAAGCACTCCTGTGAAGCTGCTGGTCTGGTTAGGAGGAAGTATGACGAGCACATCCGGCGATATGCTGCCTGTCCCGTGAAGCCCGCTGCTGGCGCTTGGCGCTATCACAAATATGTACAGAGCGCCTCCGACCACCGCTATCACAAGGATTATCATCCCGAGGATTATGAAAATGTTCATTCCGCCGCCCGCGCCAGCCGCGGCTGCTGTTCCAGCTGCTACACCAGGATTAGCCATTTCGACACCAAGTTTACCGAAGTATAACGGCGTTAAGCCTTTTAAACCTGCTAGTTTTTGTTCGCCTCAACGAACCGTGTGTTCGCGTCTATCTTCTCAAGCACCTGTTCCAGCTCCCTCTTTATGTCGTCGCGCATGTTCTCCTTCTTCCTGAAGAACGCGTCTATCTCCTTCCTTGACTGCTTGTCGGCGTATATCTCAAGATCGTCGAGTGCGTAGACGAGCATGCGCCCCGCTGATTCATAGGTTGACATGAGCCTCTTCCAGTTCTTCTTCATCCACTGGAGGAGGATTGCGCGCGCCTTGATGTTGGACCCGACTGAACTGATGAGTATTATCGAATCCTGCAGCCGCACCTTGTCCGGCATGAGGCTCGTCTCGAGAGCGCGGATCATCAGGTCAGGATCCCCCATCAGCCCAATTGACTGCAGAGCCTTTATCTTCTCCTCCGGAAGCGGCTGCTCGTCATACATCTTGAGGAACCTGTCGAGCAGCTCGTTTGAGCCGCTGGACCTTGACACTATCCCGTAGATGGCTGCCCTGAGGTTGGTGTCTATGTCTCCCTTCCCGGCGACAAACGCATTGAACATCGCGTTTGCTTTCTCAACTGTCTCGCGGTCGTCGGCGAAGCCGAGGGATGAAATCGCCATCGCACGTGTCCTTATGTCGAGCATGCTCTCGTTCTCCCTCCTCTCCCACCCGAGCTTGGAGAGGATCCCTTTGTTGAATTCTATGCACGCAAGGCGCGCCTGCTCGTTGTAAGGCAGTCCTTCAGTCATCATGTAGATGAAGGAGAGGTGTCCTGAAACTGAAACGCTGGCTGGATACGCGCAATCCATCATGTAATCCTTTACGAAGTCAACGTACTGCTTGGCTGGAATCCTTCCGCTGCGGGCGAGGGCAAAGAGGTCGTTGTCAACCCCCCACGCGTCTATCTCCCCAATCCTCTTCTCCTTTATCAGCAATCCTATCCTGCCCAGCATCTCCGGCTCATACCTGACCCTGTACAGCCCGTACTGTCCGTAGTTGAGCTTAAGCCACTGGCTGCCGTCCTTTATCGTGAACCTCTTTTCGTCGAGGAGAATCCGCTTCTCGTTCATCTCGCTCTTGTAGTGGACAGGGATCCTCCACTCTTCTTGCGTGTCAAAGTCGAGGAGGGTGAACCTCTTCTGTTCGACGAGATACCCGCCTTCCTCCTTGTTCTCGGATAGGCTGACTATAGGATAGCCAGGCTGGTCTACCCAGTCGCTCATCACCTCGCTGATAGGGAGGTCAAGGCCCTGCTCCTTCGCAGCGTCTTGGATTGAGTTCCAAAGGTCGAACTTAGTCGCGTTGCTGTAAGCGTTCTTCTTGAGGTATTCCTGTAGGCCTTTCCTGAAGATGTCCCTTCCGACGTAATCCTCGAGCATGAACAGCACGCTGCCCCCCTTGTCGTAGCTGACATGGTCGAATGCGCTGCTTATCTCGCCAGGCGTGTTGACGACAAGGTTTATCGGGTGGGTGGACTTGAGCGCGTCATCGGCGAAGGCGGTGGCAACGGTGTCGCGATAGTAGTTGACCATAATCTTGTATTCCGGGAACACCTCATCGGAAATCCTGTAGGCCATGAACGTCGCGAAGCTCTCGTTCAGCCATATGTCGTCCCACCACTTCATTGTGACGAGGTCGCCGAACCACTGGTGGACCATCTCGTGGGCGATTACCTCTATTATCCTCATCTTTACGACGACAGCGGTCAGCTTCTCGTCTCCGAGAAGGGCTGTCTCCCTGAACGTGATAGCCCCCCAATTCTCCATCGCTCCGGGGGAGAAGTCGGGAATCGCGATTAGGTCGAGCTTGGGAAGCGGGAACTTTATGCCGAAGTACTGCTCCTCTGCGTCGAGTATCCTTCTCGCGAACTGCAACGCCATCTGCGCGTACTTCTTCTTGCCCGGAGTTGTCACAACGCGCAGTTTCACGCGTCCCTTGCTGTCCTCGAGATAGTCGTATTTGCCTACTCCAAGATAGAGCAGGTAGCTTGACATGAGCGGCGTAGTCTGGAATGTTACCTGCTTCCTCTTTGCATCGAACTTCTTCTCGCTCTTGGCCGGCATGTTCGATATTGCGTCAAGGTTCTTGTCGATTATGAGAGTGAGATCGTAGGTAGCCTTGAACTCGGGCTCGTCGAAGCACGGAAAGGCGGCACGTGCGCTGGGCGCCTCGAACTGAGAGGT
>JAJYFQ010000139.1 GCA_021785375.1 Microcaldota archaeon
GCTGCGAGAGCGTCAGGGCGTACGCAACGTCTATCACCGAGCCGTGGAGCTCCAGTATGTAGAGCGTTATTATGGCGGAGAGGGGACTGTACGCTATCTGGTACGGCACCATCAGGCGCATCCAGCCATGGTGGCCGGATGCCTGCCCATCACGTTCCCTGCTCTTAGCCATCCGAACAACTATGGCACCCATACGGGGTTGAGATTAATAATCCTTCACTGGAGTGCATCGCTGAGCCCGTCATCACTGCTTCAGGCTCTCGAGTATCTCGTCTGTCTTCCTTACCCTTCCCATCCGCTTCAGGACATAGTTCACAGATGCGTCGTGCATCTCCCTCGACATCGATGAGATCGCATCCTCGGCGAAGACCTGATTGAAGCCGAACTCGTACGCGAACCTCGCGGTGCTCTCGACGCCGTAGTTGGTCGCAACGCCGCACAGCACTATCGTATCGATCTTCCTTCTCCGGAGCTGCAGCTCCAGTTCCGTACCGTAGAACGCGCCCCACTGCTTCTTCGTTATTACGATGTCGGAATCCGAGGCGTTGAGCTCCGGCACGAACTCTGACCAGTCCTTAGGCATCTGCTGTGCCTGTGGCCGCGAGAACATTGCCTCGTCAGCAATCACGTTCAGCCGGTCCTTGTCCGATGAGATGACGTGGACCAGGAACACAGGCATGCCGTTCCTCCTGAACGCCCCGGCAAGCCTTGCAGCATTTCCTATCACCGTCTGCGAGTTGTAAGGCTGAAGCTCCCTCGTGGCTATGCCCTTCTGGAGGTCTATTACCACCAGCGCGGCGCTCTTCGTATCTATCGAAAGGGTTTCCAATTTATCCCCTGTACACCCTCTCACCGCAACTATATTATTTGTTCGCATTGATGGATATCAGGTTTATGCATGGAACAAGAGGCCGAGACGCTCATAGGCACGTTCCTCTACGCGGCTTCGGGAAAGAGCTTCGAGGTCTGCAGGCTCGTATTCACGTCGCGCAGGATGCTGGTGGCGAGCCTTAGCTGGGAGGAGAAGAGCAGGGTCGCAGACTCAATGAACGCCCTATTCACGCTCATGACCTTCCCCTTCACAGGACCGAGGATAAACACGGATCCCCTGCTGATACAGAGATGGATTGAGATAAAGGGCAAGATGAAGGACAAGCAGGCAGTCAGTTACGATCAGGCATCTGCGCTGGGAGTGCTTGGCCTTGGCATGGCGGGCAGGGCCGAGCATGGAGTTCCGATCATACCTTACGAGAGGATAAAGAGGATAACAGTGGCAGAGAGCCCAATGACCAAGGATTATAAGGTGAACATCTCGGCGGGCCCGCTCTTGTCCCTGGTCTTCCTCATCCCAGAGAGTACCCTTGAGGCATTCAGGGAGCTGGTGGGGAAGACACCCCTGGCAAGCAGGCTTCTCGTGCAGGCGTAGTCCGGAGAGGCCATAAGCCTTAAGGAAGTTGATGCCTATGAAAACCCATACTCTCCGTAGAATTCGCCGCTTCTGATCTTTGAAATGGCAAAAGGGATATACGGCACCACGTTCTTTGGCAGCTTCCTTCCATCAACCCACCTGATCTCGTCGCATTTCTCGGGTTCGTTATTCCTGATCTGTCCGCCGTATTTTTTTGTCGTTATGAAAAAGTCGATGTACTCTCTGTCCGGTGCTTTTCTCTGCAGAATATGCACGATCTTCATGTCTTTTGTCTTTATGATTATGTTTGCCTCCTCTCTGGCCTCTCTCTTCATTGCCTGTCTGGCGGTTTCGCCTTCTTCGATGTGCCCCGATACCATAGAGTAATTGCCATCCTGCCAGCCCGTATTGCACCTTCTAATTAGCAAGACCTTGCCGTTCTTTTCCAGGTAAAGATAGACAGCGACAAAGACCCTGTGCTTCCTTGTCTGCGGCTTCATGCTTCTCTAAGGGATTCTGACTATTTAAATGCATGTGAGCAGATAAATCCCGTTAAGGTACACGATCTTACCCTATGCCTTGCATAATAGCCTTTGAGGACTTCGGGGAGAGGATCCGTATGGAGGGGCAATAGCCCTGACGATATAATTTTATATCGAGTGATGTACTCCGATATCGATTGGTATACCCACAGAAAACCTTTAATATCAGCTCATGCCAGAGTATAAACATGACCCTTTCAAAAGCTGAGATGAAGACCATCGAGAAGGAACTTGACTTGATGGAGATAAAGGTAATGAGGCTTAAGGCGAAGCTTGCTCCTGAAGAGAAGATAACCGAGGAAGAGCTCAGAGAGCTTAAGGCGGCAGAGAAGAGGATAGCGAAGGGGAAGTGGATAGGTCTGGACGAGCTTACAAATGAATTTGGCTGATATCTTGTTCTTTGTCAAGACTGACAGGAAGGCAGGAAAGTCCTATCAGAAGATGCCGGAATTTTACAGAAGGAGGATTTTTGAGCTGGGCCAGGTGCTAAAAGTCAAACCAGTGCCCACCCAGGAGTATGATGTGTCGAAACTTGCAGGAGCTGATGACACTTATCGCATAAGAATGGCGATATACGGCTTCATCCCATAAATGACCTGCCTCTATAATCTTCCACACCCTCCTCGACAAGTATTGGTAGCCGTTTTTATATCTGCTATCTGCATTAATGACAAATCGTTACTGTCAGCCTGCCAGAAGGTAT
>JAJYFQ010000140.1 GCA_021785375.1 Microcaldota archaeon
GCGTCTTCTCGTGGTCATGCTGGAATATGGATATTGAGAGATGCCTGTTGAGATAGCTTCCGATGCCGAGACCGCCAACCGAGTCTATCAGGGTCGCGAACCCGAAGGCGAAGACGTATACCCCGTAGTTTGTCGCGCCAAGCAGCCTGGCTATCAGGATTATCGTCAGAGCAGTGACGAGTATGTTGAGCGCCTGACCCACCAGAACGGCTGACAGGACTCTGGCGGTCCTCTTCCCGAGGCCCTCCGTATCGTTGTAGCTGACCATCGCTTAACCTATTTTGCTTGGGCGCTAAAGGTTATATTCTTAGCCCCATAGGCAAGGTACGGGCTCGGCACAGAGGTGCTGTTTGGAGAGTAGAAGGTTATCTCGTCCAAGCCTGACGGAACTGAGAAGTTGAGTGAGTAGGCCGACGGATAACTTGAGAGGCTCAGCTTCCCGATCTGGACGTTGTTCATGTAAACATAGAGGGGCGTGGCGTTGGCATAGCCCACCGCGATCATCCTCATGGTCACGGTAGTGCTGTTTGGGGCGAAGAGCGCGGCTCCCCTTACGTTGCCTCCCCACCACATGCTTCCGAAAGTGGCGTTGCATGAGGAGGAGCAGAAGGAGTATCCAGGTATCCACGTGCCGGCCTGATAGGCGGTGAGCGACTTGCCTACGTGGGCGTCTATAGCCTTCAGCGTGCTGAAGACGAACGTGCTGTTGTCGTAGTAGACGGGGGAGCCGAAGACGTTGTAAAGATAATCGTAGAGCTCACTCTGTTCGGTTGTGCTGTACGCGCCCCTGATCACCGTAACGAACGGGACGCTCTCCGTGGCAAGCCAGAGGAGCGTGACGTTGGTCTGGTTGCTGAGCACGGGAGTAGGGTATACGAGCCCGTAGCCCTCCTGGAGGTACTGTGACGCCACAGCGAGAGGAATGGTTGAGACCGATGCCTCCTGTGTGGCATTGAACCTGCTGGTATACCCGCCGATTATCGACTTGCCGTTCATCGCAGTCTGATAATACATTGAGACTGCGGGATATAGCTCCGGGGTTGGCGATGCCGGATTCGGCAGTGCCGGAAGCACGAGCACGGTGAAATTTCCGGGATTGTGGCCCATCTGGCCGTACGCCGCCGGGATCGTTGCATTTGCGGTGAGCATGGCGGCGTAGGATCCGGAGAGCGGCATGCCATTGTACTCGATGAGTATCAATATCGCAAACGCTACTGCAAAGAGCATTGTCCTATTCTCTGGTCTGCCTTCCGTGAGGTATCCGAAGCCCATCGCGGCGAGTATGCCGAGGCAGAGAGTCACTATAAGGTCAAACCTGCCCGGCTCCCTGACCAGGTTGAGTATCGGGAGATGCCGGTAGATCGCGTATATCCCCGGTATGCTCGTGACTGTGGAAAGGAACTGGAGCATAGGACCGATGGAGAGCCATCCGAAGAGGAGCAGGATCGCGAGCCACGGAAGGGTCTTCCTGAGAAGATTCTTCCTGTAGTCCAAATAGAGGGCGAGCACCGCGAGAAGCAGTACGGAATAGCCGATGTACGCGACCTTCTCCGAGACGTCTGGGGTGTACCGTGATCCCTGATACGTGAGGCCATAGATCGAATTGTAGTAAGAGGGCATGGCGCCGTTGAATATCCCGTTGTAATAGCTGGGAAGGAAGTACGATGCGAGATTGTCGCTCCAGAGCAGGAAGTTCGGCGTCGTGGAGAGCTGGTTGGCCGCGGCGACGGTCGATGGCTGCAGGATTCCGGAGAAGATCGGGATGAAGAACGGAAGGCCCAGGATTACTATTATTGCAATCATCTCGCCGAACCTTATAGCGAATCCGGAATTGATTATCTCCTTCCTATCCGACTTTGATAGCAGGTAGATCACGAGGAGGCATGCGGTGAAGAGAATTGTGATTACCCCCTGCAGCGGATCGCCGACAAAGACGATGAAGAGGAAGGAGACCGCAGACCCGGCGACATAGAGAAGCCGCTTCTCCCTTATCATCAGCATGAAGAGAAGTATGAATAGAGGTATGAACTCGATAGACGCCCAGTTGAGGTGCGCTATAGACTGGGCTATGTGCATCGGGCTGAATGCAAAGACCAGTCCGCCGAGGAAAGATCCGTACTTGTTGCCAGTAAGATGGTAGATCAGCATGAATGCAAAGAGCCCGGAGAGGATGAACCCGAGCATGAAGATCATATTGTATGCAAGCGAGAGGCTGAGCCACTGTATGGGCGCAGAGAGTATTCCTGCAAGTGGCATCATTGTCTGCGTCACGAGGTCGGCGCCGATCGGATAGAAGAGAAGGTTTGTGTGATACGGGGACGTGTGAAGGGAGAAGATGGAGAACGGAGTCCACCACAGGCCCCATAGGCTCTGGTATGCATCGCTAGTTCCGTTCGGAACTCCGGAGAAAGGATTGATGGTTATGTACCAGAACATGACCAGGGTTATGAGCGCATAGAGCCCCAGTGCCTTCAGGCAGAGCCGGCCCGTGGTGCCCGTGGCATGCCTTCGCACGTGGTGATACACCCTCTTGTGTAGCTGGCTGAGATGTACTCGTGAGTGTTGGTGCTGCAAGTTGTGA
>JAJYFQ010000141.1 GCA_021785375.1 Microcaldota archaeon
CTTCCCTGCCCCTATTCCGTTGTTCATGAGCCTTGATAGTGAACCCTGCGGCTGTATTGCTGGATAGAGTCCCTTGTTGACAAGCTCCCTGCTAAGGAACATCTGGCCCTCAGTTATATAGCCTGTAAGGTCAGGTATCGGATGGGTGACGTCGTCGCTTGGCATTGTTACCACATCAAGCTGAGTTATGCTTCCCTTCTTTCCCTTCACCAAGCCCGCACGCTCGTATAGGCTTGCTAGGTCAGTGTACATGTATCCAGGATATCCTCTCCTTCCAGGCACCTCTTCCCTTGCGCTTGAGAGCTCCCTGAGAGCCTCGGCGTAATTTGTCATGTCCGTTAGTATCACCAGAACGTGCATTCCTTTCTCGTATGCAAGGTATTCTGCCGTTGTGAGCGCAAGCCTTGGCGTAATTATTCTTTCTATGCTCGGATCGTCTGCAAGGTTGATGAAGGCCACCGTCCTCTTAAGCGCGCCGGTCTTCCTGAACTCGCTGACGAAGTAGCTGTAGTCATCGTAGGTTATGCCTATTCCTGCAAATACAACTGCGAAGCTCTCAGTTGAATTCTTGACGTTGGCCTGCCTTGTGATCTGCGTGACAAGCTGGTTGTGCGGAAGCCCTGATGCCGAGAATATTGGAAGCTTCTGCCCCCTTACCAGGGTGTTCAGGCCGTCTATGGCAGATATTCCTGTCTCTATGAAGTCGCTAGGAGATGCCCTTGCAACTGGATTTATCGGGGCACCATTTATGTCCCTGCTCTCTTGCGCGGCTACCGATGCGCCGGAATCTCTAGGCCTTCCCTGTCCGTCGAAGACCCTTCCAAGCATATCCTCGCTTACTCCGACCCTGAAGGTCTCTCCAAGGAAACTTACGGATGTCTTATTGACGTTTATTCCGTCAGTCGGACCAAAGACCTGTACAACAGCCTGCGTATCGCTGGTATCGAGCACCTGTCCGAGCCTCTCTTCTCCGTTCTGGAGCTTTATCTTCACGATCTCGTTGTACTGTGCATTCCTTATCTTTCCTACAACTACCAGAGGTCCCGCAACGTTCTCTATTGTGCTATATTCTATCTCGAATTTCATAATATCACCTACTCCACTTCACCCTGCCTGTACTCCTTTAGCAGAGCATTGAACTCGGAGTCTATCTCCGACTTTATCCTTGCGTCTGCCTTTGCAACGTCATCCTCCTTGGTCTCCTTCATTCTTGAGATGCTCTCCCTCACTTTCAGCTTGCCTATCTTGTCAACATTAACTCCGCCTTTTATCGCCTCCTGGGCCCTCTTCCTGAAGTGAAGTATCGTCGATATCATGAATATCTGCTTCTTCATGCTCGTATATGCGTCTATCTCGTCGAATGCGGATTGCCTGAGGAAATCCTCCCTGAGCATCCTTCCTATCTCCAGTACAAGTCGTTCCTCGTCAGGAAGCGCCTCTGCCCCTACGAGCTGCACTATGTCCTTGAGCTCGGACTCCTTCTGCAGTATCTTCATTACCTCGTCCTTGTTGGAGATAAACTCCTCACCGTAGTTCTTCACGTACCATGGTTCAAGGTCAGGGCCGTAGAGCGAGTAGCTCGTGAGCCAGTTTATTGACGGGAAGTGCCTTGCGTATGCAAGAGACGCGTCAAGGGACCAGAAGGTCTTCACGACTCTTAAAGTTCCCTGCGACACGGGCTCTGAGAGGTCTCCTCCTGCAGGAGAGACCGCCCCCACTATTGTTATTGATCCGACCTTCCCTCCGAGCGATTCAACCTTGCCGCTACGCTCATAATATTCTGCAAGCCTCTTTGGCAGATAAGCAGGATATCCTTCCTCTCCAGGCATCTCCTCGAGCCTTGCGGATATCTCTCTCATTGCCTCGGCCCATCTTGAAGTTGAATCAGCAAGTATTGCAACGCTGTATCCCATGTCCCTGAAGTACTCGGCCATGGTTATTCCAGTATATATACTGGCCTCTCTTGCAGCCACAGGCATGTTGCTTGTATTTGCTATTAGCGTTGTCCTCTCTATTAGCGGCCTTCCGGTCTTAGGATCCTTAAGGTGAGGGAACTCCTCAAGGACTTCGGTCATCTCGTTTCCTCGCTCACCGCATCCAACGTAGATTATTATGTCCGCATCCGACCATTTCGCAAGCTGGTGCTGTATTACAGTCTTTCCGCTTCCGAATGGCCCAGGAGCTGCAGCGGTTCCTCCCTTTGCTATCGGGAAGAGCATGTCTATGACTCTTTGGCCGGTTATCAAAGGCTCCTCTGTCCTGAACTTCCTTGTGAATGGATTGGCCCTCCTAACAGACCTCTTTTGGAGCATTGTGATCTCTGTCTTCTTTCCCCCCTTCTCAACCGTTGCAATCCTATCGTCCACCTTGAAAGTGCCGTCCTTTAACCCGCTTATCTTTCCGTCGACTCCCACAGGGACCATTATGTAGTGCTTTAGGAATTCGGTCTCCTGCACGTGCCCTATTATTTGACCCTGCTTCACATTCGCTCCGTTCTTGACCCCTTTCTCCGCGACGAATTTCCATTTCTTTGATCTGCTTACCGCATCAGCCGTCAATCCCTTCCCGAT
>JAJYFQ010000142.1 GCA_021785375.1 Microcaldota archaeon
CACAGGGAACATTGACGGATGGTGATGGAGCTGGCCTGCGTGACTACACTGCAGAGGAAATTGCCGAGGCAAGATATCTTCTCAGAGACTATGTTCGGAGAACGGACAGATGATTGTGGAGGAAATATCGCTTGAGCACTGGCGCGGTTTCGGCCAGAGGCATTCCTTTTCATTCAGCAGCGGCATCAACTTGCTTGCCGGTGAAAACGAGGCGGGAAAATCAACCATATTCGAAGCCCTGTGGAGAGTCATGTTTGACAGGCACAATTCCACCGCGGCAGAAATCAGGGACATCCAGCCCGAAGGTACATCCCTTGCGCCGACTGCTTCCGTTGTTTTCACCCAGTCTGGGAGGAGATACAGGATCACCAAGCGGTTCATTAACCACCCCGTTTCAGAACTATCGCTTGAAGACAAAGACGGATTCAGGCTGATACACGATGGCGACATGGCGGATAGAAAGGTGATTGAAATCGTGGGTGGTGTCGAATCGGCCAAGGGAGCAAGCCGTGATTATCATAGAGGCATTTCCCACGCGCTGTGGTACCTGCAAAGGGAGGAAGCACTGCCGGAGGAGAGCTGGAGCGCGGCCATCAGGGAGGGCCTGGGCAGCGTAATACAGAAGGTTGCGTCGACTCCCCGGGAGGAGAAGGTGCTGAAGCTTATAGAGGAAGACTACCAGAGCGTCTTTACGCCTACCGGGAAGCTGAAGGAAAGCTCCGAACTGAGGACAGCCGAAAAGAGGGCGGCGGATATCAAAAATGAACTCACCCTACTGGGCGAGAAGAAGAGATCCCTGGGTGTTTACAGGGAGAGCGTCGATACTCTCCTTTCCGGCATTGCGGAGCTGGTTCAAAGGAAGGAGATGAAGGAAGAAAATATCAGGAAGCTCCGGGAAGATGTGAAGGCCGGTTCAGAAATCGAGTCGAAGTTGCAGAAGATAAGGGCAGAACTCGATAAGAAGGAAGTGGAACTGCTCACCGCCGAAAAGCTGCTCGGCGATGTACGGAAAAGGAGCGTGGAGATGGATAGACTGGAAAGCGAGCTTGAGAGTCTCCGCGAAGCACTTATTAAGAACGAGATCGATCTCAGGGCGACCTCCAGGACGAAGATCAGCGCTCATGAGCGCTGGCATGATGATGTCGAGCCACGACTGAAGCAGATTGAGCTGTCCCTCACAAGGATGCAGGCAGTTGAGAGGCTCAGGAAGCTGGAGAAGGATCGCCTGAGACTGAAGGGCCTTGCCGACAGGAAGCGCCTGCTCACTGAAAGGATGGTGCGTGGAAGGGAGGAGCTCACAGCACTGAATGCGCCGGGCGCGAAGGAATGGTCCGACTACAGGCAGATGGAAAATGAACTCAGAATAGCTGAAGCAGAAGTAAGGGCGAGCGCGATACGGGTCTCGTTCCGGCTCGAGAAAAGCGGCCTCAGCATTGAGCCGACCCCTCCCGCTAGTCAGGAGGGGAATGAATATTCTGTCGACAGGCCTACAACATTCAAGATAGAGGGTGTCGGGGATGTGGAGGTCAAGGGCGGGGGAAAATCTCTCGAGGAAGCAAGAGACGGGGTGGAAAAAGCAAGGCAGCTCGTCGAGGCGGTGCTGCTACGATTCTCCTCCGGAAGCACACAGGATCTCGGTGTTCTGGTCGAGAAGAGGAGAATGGCCGAAGCTGCCATCTCGGAAGTCGAACGGGAACTGAAGCTGGTGGAGAGTGAGGAACCAGGGGTGGAGAAGGAACTGCCGAGGATAGATGAGGGCATCGAACAGGAAAAGGCGAGGGCTGGAGAGGCTGCAGCAGAGTTTAACGGGGTAGGGGGTCAGAAGATAAGGGAAATCACCGAGTCAATGGAGAAGGACAAGGAAGAGCTGATTCGCTCAATTGACTCATACCAGAAAGAAGAGAGGGAGGCTTCGGAGAGGGAGAGCACGCTGCTGATGTCAAAAGGAAGGCTGGAGGGCGATGCCGCGAAGGTGAATGCGCGGGCAATAGTCCTTGGCGAGGAGAACGTCCGGACTCTTTCCCAGTTCGGCTCTCTTCAGCTGCTCGAGCAGAGGGTCGATGAGTTACGCGGGTCAGTCACCGAGCAACGAATCGCTGCGGCAGAGCTGGGCAAGGACTATTCCGAAAAGGTCGAGGGACCAAGAAAAAGGCTCTCCGAATCTGAGTCTGACCTTTCTGCCATCATGAAGCGCAAGGAGGACATTGACCACAAGCTGATTGAGGTGCGCACGCGAATTGACGCGGCAGCAGGAGAGAATATACACTCAAGGATTACAGACCTGGAGGCTGAGGCCAACCAGGTTTCTGAGCGAGTGGCCACGCTCCGGCGAAGGGCTAACGGGTTAAGGCTCCTGAGAGAGACAATGCTTGCATGCAGGCAGGCGGTGTCCACCGAGTTCTCGAAACCGGTAGCAGCTCTCGTAAGCAGATGGTTCGAAGCAGTCACGGGCGGGAGATATGACGGTGTGGAAGTGAACGGGGAGCTTCTTCCAACAGGTGCGAGGAAGTCTGGAGGGGAGAGCACTTTGCTCCACAAGCTGAGCCATGGTACGCGGGAG
>JAJYFQ010000143.1 GCA_021785375.1 Microcaldota archaeon
AAGCGACCTCCTAACAAGGGTCAACGTCACGTTGGAAGAGGCTGCGCACGGCGCCGAGAAAACAGTGCTGGTGCACCACATCAAAATTTGCGAGAGATGCAGCGGAAGCGGCGCAGAGAAGGGCAGCAAGGTAGTCAAGTGCGAGAAATGCGCAGGCGCAGGCCAGGTGCGGATAACGAGGAGGACACCTTTCGGAATAGTCCAGACGATCTCAACATGCCCATCGTGCAGTGGTGAAGGGAAAATCGCAGAGAAGGTCTGCAACAAGTGCCACGGGCGCGGAAAGGTGGAGGGGCAGGACAAGATAGAGGTAAAGATACCAAAAGGCGTCGATAGCGGCACCCGTCTTAGGGTTAGGGGCCTGGGAGACTTCGGGGCTGGAAGAGCAGGCGACCTCTATGTCGACGTTTTGGTCTCAGAGCACAGGCTGTTTAAGAGGAGGGGCGACGACCTTTACATAGACTTGCACGTGCCATTTTATACAGCAGCCCTCGGAGGCAGCATGAGCGTGAAGGCCCTCGACGGAGAGGATAGGGTAAGGATAGAGTCCGGCGCCCAGACTGGAGACACGATCGTGATCAGAGGGAAGGGAATGCCGCGCATGGGAACGAACAGCATAGGGAATGAAATAGTCAGGATTGTCGTGGATACGCCGAAGAAGCTAACGAGCGAGCAGAAGTCGCTCATCGAAAAGTTCAAGGAGACGGAAAGTGGAGATGGGGAGAAGAAGAAAAGGTTCTTCGCATTCATGTAAAACAGCACCTGGTTTCTTGCTTATAATTCACTTTTGTGCTGCTCATAATAAATCGAGGGAATGAATGAGGGCAGGCTGCCGATTAGAAGCGTCGATGTAAAAAAAGATTATGTTAGCCTTCTCCAGCAAAGGATGGAAAGATGATTAGAGTGCAAGAGTGTACTCTACTTCAGCCTTATGGAATCCAGATTCATCGGTGCCCTCGATTCCGCATGCAGTATCTTGCCAAGCACTCTTGCGAGGTCCTCGCACTTCTGCTCCTCGCCGTGCATGGTGAAGACAGACCTTGGCTTCGGCCTGAGGTTGTCGACGAAGTTTAGGAGCTGCCTCCTATCGCTGTGACCTGAGAATCCCTCAACTGTCTTCACGTTCATCTTCACTTTTATAGGGGCGAGATGGCCGTTCTCATCGGGGAGCGCGACCTCGCTGAGGCCGTTCTGCAGCCTCCTTCCAAGGGAGTTTGAGCTGTTGTATCCAACGAACACCAGGGAGTTCTTCTCGTTGTCTGCGAGGCGCCTGAAATATTCTACGCTCGCTCCCCCGTTCATCATTCCGCCGCTTGCAAGTATGACTCCGGGTCCCTTCTCAAAAACCTGTTCCCTTTCTCCCTTGACTACCTCGAATATCTCGCTCTCGAACGGTGACCTGTTGTTTAGTATCCTGTTCCTCACGCCCTCCTTCAGGTATTCGGGATAGGCTGTGTGTCTCGCGCTGGCCTCCACTATCATTCCATCCATCCAGACAGGGATTGCCTCCTTGCTCTCGCCGAACATGCTCTCCAGCACAAGCATTATCTCCTGGCTCCTTCCGACCGCGAAGAGCGGAATCAGGACCTTCCCTCCGTTCTGCACAGTCCTCCTTATCGTTTCTACAAGCTCTAGCTCCGAGTCCCTCCTGTTTGGGGTGATGTCGTTCGGCCCTCCGTATGTGCTTTCCGTGAAAATCGCATCTATCCTCGGGTACTTCACGGTCGCCGAATCGAAAAGCCTTGTGAATCCGTACTTCATGTCCCCTGTATGAACTATGTTGTACATTCCCTCCCCAACGTGCAGGTGCACGGTCGCGCTCCCCAGTATGTGGCCTGCGTTGTGGTACGTGAGCTTCAGCTCATCGGTAATATTCGTGACCTCGTTGTACTCTCTTGGTATCATGTGGAGGAGCATTTTCCTCACATCCTTCTCATCATAAAGGGGTGTGCCTCCGCTCCTCTGGACCAGCTTTATGTAGTCGTTGAGCAGCAATGCCGCGAGATCCCTAGTCGGCGGAGTGCAGTAGACCGGGCCGTTGTAGCCGAACTTGAACAGGTATGGTATGAATCCAATGTGGTCCATGTGCGCGTGAGTTATTACGATTGCGTCGAGCTCGTTTATTGAGAGGTTTGCGCTGTCAAGGTATGGGAACGCCTCATTCTCGCCATTCTGGTTCGCGCCGACTCCCTTTACGGACGGCTCTGGGCTGAGCCCGCAGTCTATTATCACCTTGGAGTTGGGGGTCTCGAGCAGGAGGCTGCTCCTGCCAACCTCCTTATAGCCTCCGAGCGCTGTCGCCTTGAGCCATTCAGTATTGACGACAGGGCGGTTTATGCTCTTGCCCACTGAAGAGAGGAATTTCTTCCTGAAGGGCGCTTCGTTAAGCATGAGCTGCCTCACCCCTGTTATGGTATCGCTGCTCATCGATGGTATCCTATACACCTTTGGGGCCCAGCCGGTCTGCGTGGCTATCGCCTTGAGCAACGAGCCCCCTTTCCCTATCACAAGGCCGGGCTTC
>JAJYFQ010000018.1 GCA_021785375.1 Microcaldota archaeon
CACCAGGCTGATCGAGAAGGACGAGGCGAAGGTCCTTGACGATTACATCAAATCCTTGAAGAGCGTGAGCTTCTCGGCAAAGGAGAGGCGCATCATAAAGAGCATAATGGCCGACGAGAAGACCCATGAGGGTGAGCTTGCGGATGAGATGAAGGTGTACGAGCACGAGGTTAACTACGTAAGGTCCGTGGTCTACGGGCTGAACGACGGGCTCGTTGAGGTCCTCGCCGCTGTAGTCGGGCTTGCGGTGATTGCGACATCGCCGATGATAGTGGTAATAGGCGGGATAATAATAGGCGTATCCGGAACGCTCTCCATGGCGGGAGGTGCCTACCTCTCTTCCAAGTCCGATGTCCTTGTGGGGCCGGGTGATGATGGGAAGGAGAGGCCAAAGCCGTCGAAGGAGGCGTTGTACACGGGAGCGTACTATCTCCTCGGTGCGCTTACGGCCGTCGCTCCGTTCGCGCTTGGGCTGGAAGGGTTAAGCGGGATAACGGCAGCGATGCTGCTCGTTGTTGTGGTCCTTGCCATCTCCTCGGTTGTCATAGCCGTTATAAGCTCGACAAGCGTAAAGCGCAGGATGGCAGAGACCGTGGGGATCTCGATCGGCGCGTCCCTTGCCACGATAGCGCTGGGACTGGTAATGAGAGTATACTTCGGCGTGAGCATATAGCTCAACCGAGCGTGGAGAGCTGGGTCTTGAGCAGCGAGACGATCTCCTTGAGGACCTTCGACTTGTCCCCCGCATCGGCTATCTTTATCCCCGATGCTGTCCTGTGCCCGCCTCCGGCCTCTATGAACTCCTCGTGGCTCTCCTTCACCGATCCCACCACCGCGGTGAGGTCGACCCTCTGCTCCAGGCTCTTGGGAACCCTCATCGAGATGTACTTTCCAGAATGCACGACCACCACTGCGGGGCCGGTTCCGTTGCCAATGATCCTGTCGAGGAGCTTCGATGAGAACCTGCCTGGAAGGGGAAACTTAGACTGGTCGTCCCTCATGCCCTCGTAGTCAAGCACGTATATAGTCGCTCCGTCGGCCCTGTACTGCTTCAGCGCCCCAAGCGCCGCGTCCATCACGTCATCGAGCCTCATCCTGGCAAAGTCGGCGAGCTCCTTCCTCTTCGCTGCATCGTTCAGCACCTTGTCTATCTCGTACGGCGTCAGGTTGTCGGTTGCCGAACCGAATGCTATCCTCATATCGCTCGTAAGCAGGTCGAGTATCACGGATATGTCGCTGCCGGCCTCCCCGGGCCTCGAGAAGTCGCTGTAGTCTCCGATGAGCGACGCGTTCTCTATCCCTGCCGTGTCTATCCGGGAGAATGTCTTGGCGAATGTACAGGCAAGGAGCCCTGCCGTGTAGTTGGAGTCTCCCCCAAACTCCCAGGGGTTCACGTAGTTCTCGAGATCTCGTCCGCGGAACCCCTCGACCATCGGGTGGTGGTCCAGCCATATTATGTCGAACTTGTCCTTTACGAGTCCTATCCCTGGATTGCTCTCGGTAGATGTGCCGAAGTCTATTATCACAAGCAACGGCCTCTCCAGGCACTCGTAGTTGTTGGCGATCATTATATCGGAGCTCGCCTCATAGGCGCCGTACGACACTGAGGAGTTCATTATCCAGGTTATGTTTCGCCTGCAGTCGGCCCATCCCGCCCCTGCGGATAGGTCGCGCAGCGAGGCGTAGAGGCCGTACGCACCGCTCGCCCCGTCGGCGTCGTTGTGGAACCTGACTATCACCGGTGCGGCGTAGGCGAGCTTCCTCAGGAGCAGCGTACCGGCTCCGATGAGCCTGACCCACATCCTCGCTGTTACTTCATCTATCCTTGCCACGCCTCCGCTGTAGGGCTCGGTGCGCCTCACGGCATCCACGGCCCTCCCGGCCTTCTCCGAGAGTGCTGTAAGTGCTCCGGATCCGTCGCTTATGTCTGCAGTATGCACCGTCCCCCCGGTGTCTTCGCTCTCTATGTACTCTCCCGGCTTGAGGATGAGCGGGCTGTCGAACTCCCGCAGTGCGAACTCGCCCTCCTCATCGGCCAGGTAGTAGCGTGCGGTACTCTTTCCCGCATTCTTTGAGCATACAACTATTCCTTTCAATCAATCACCGCACGTCAAGTGTGCATCGCACCATGGGGCTCAAGGATAACCTGGCTGCCGGGTTCCGTTCAACGCCGCGGTGGAGTTGTACGAGATGTTCTCCACACACGCGTTGCTGAGCGTCAAGTTATTTATGTAATTGCAGTAGGATGCGTTGTAGTACTGTGCCGCAAGCTCCGCGTAGCACTCGTACGAGAAGTTGAGGGCGAGGGTCGCGCAGAGCGTCGTGTTCTTTGTGTTGATAGCCTTGACTATGGTTATGAAGTTGCTGCAGTTCTCAGCCGCTCCGGCGCTCAGGTTGGAGTTGCTGCAGATGCCGGCGAGCTGGCCGTAGTTTATCGCATTGTATATCAGGGAGTTTGAGACCTGCACCGGCTGTAGCATGGCCACAACGCAGGACTCCTGCAGGGTGGAGTTGGAGATATCCGAGCACATGCTCCTGTTCCTGGCCTGGGTTGCCACTGCCAGGTAGCAGAAGTCGCGCGAGCCGAATTGGTTGTTGCCGAAGAACGTGGCGTAGACGAGGTAATTGCTCACGTTCGAGTATGCGCGCGAGTAGCTATCGATGCCGCTCTGTCCGAGTATCGCCAGTGTCGTGTTTATGTCAGTGGTGTTCTCCACGCCAGAGCAGCGCGACGCGTTTCCGCTCCGCAGCGCCTCGGAGAGGTTGATGGCAGACGAACAGATTGTGCCGTTTGACCTGTTGGATATCTGCGCGCAGAGGTCGGGGTTGCGATCCCTGATCGCCATCGACCCTATGCACGAGTCCCGGTACGTCGCCGAGAGTCCGTTGCAGAGACGGTATGAGTCTGTCGCGTTGGCGATGTATACGACGCATGCCGCTGTGCCATTGGCACTTCCCGTCTTGTAGCATACGCTGCTGTTCTTTGTCTCCTCTGCGATGGTGATGTAACATGAGTTGGAGTCTCCATTCCCAAGGCTGCCGCAGAGGGTGGCGTTCTCAGAGGAGAGCGCCAGCTGGTACAGGCACTGCTCCCTTCCGATCGAGAGGGCCAGGCTGTTGCACCTCCGGGCTCCGGATCCGCTCGGCGCAGCGAGCGACACGGCGAGAGCCACGACCGCCACCGCCACGGCCGCCAGGATCAGGATCCTGAGTCTCTGCTCCCTCTCTATCATTGGAGCGATGTTCGATGTGCTCTTCCCTGCCATTGTATTACCGTCAGTAAGGTGCGATGTCCTCTGCCGCGAGGATCCTGAATCCCGAAGACGTAACGTCGTACGGCGCCGTTGTGAAGCTGTGCTTTGTGCCGCGTATCTTGAGTATCTCCGCGCTGAGCCTCCTCTTCGTGCTCCCCCCGCTCTGATAGAGGGCCACGATCCCGTCGAAGATGAAGTGCTCTGGCCTGAACGTCAGCTTGTCCCTGTCGGGATTCTCCATCTCCATAGTCATTATCGATGTTACTCCGAGCCTCTTGAGGTTTGTTATGAGTGCGAGCATGTACTTCCTGTAGGTGCTGGTGTCCTTAACGAGTATCCCGAGAATCGAGACCGAGTCGACAACCACGCGCGTGGCCCCCGTCGAGCGTATCAGATTCTCTATCTTGGCCAGTATCTCCCCGAACCTGAATACATCGTCTTCTGTGCCGACAGCGCTGATGAGTTCTCCCGTAGGCGCCTCCCTGTCTATGATGAGTCTTCCGCTCTTTATCATCTCGTCGATGTCGGTGAGCTCGGGGAAGGCGGACTTTGCATTCTCCACCAGATCCTTGGGGTCCTCCTCGAATGCGAAGAAGATGCACGTGTTCCCGGCCTTCGCGTTCCTGTAGAGGTACTCGAAGGAGAGGAGGCTCTTGCCTGCGCCAGGGCCGCCAGTGAGAAGGACCTGGCTCTGCGCAGGTATCCCGCCGAACAACATCTTGTCCAGCCCGGATATTCCTGTGGTAACCCTCTCCGCCATCGTCTCATCCGCTGCTATAATATGACTACGCAGTTTTATATTTATGCTATTAAGAAAAATGATAGACAGCGCGGTGGAGGAGATGAACAAGCGATACCTTGCGTACGGGATAATAATCCTGCTTCTTGGAGTTGCAGCTTCGTACGAGTCCGGCCAGCAGTTCCTTAGCAACCTCTCCAATCCGGACAATACGCGCACAAGCGAGTTCGGCCTCGCGGCGAACAGCGTTGCGTACGTGAATGCGACGGTGCCCACGCAGAGCTTCTTCAGTGCGGTCTACAACGCAACCGAGCCGACGAACTTCTACCTGGTCAATTCATCTGCGTTCCTGGCCCTAAGTCCATACTTCAACTCGACGACGAACCTCTCCGCGCAGGCCCGTGCGCTTGAAGGGAGAGGCGTCTTTGATATAGAGGAGGGTCCGGCAAGCGGGGCTTTCCCATACCAGCCCAGCTACGCGCAGTACATCCCAGCGCCAAACTACACCGAGACAAATGCGACAACCGGCACATCCTCCTTCCTGCCAAACGACACGTACTACCTGGTATTCAGGAACCTCGGGCCTGGGAACAGCACCATGGTCTACTCGTACTACATAAAGTCTGCTGCGTCTGTGAGCCTGACCGGCTCGTCATCATTCTCGTTCGGCATGCTCGGGGGAATCATGCTGGTGGGCGGACTGGCGCTGATGGCATTCTCGTTCTTCAGAAGGTCTGGCCAGGGTGGGCAGACGGCAAAGAGCGAGGAGATCGGGAAGGCTTACGACCAGATAGAGGCCGAGTCGAGGCCCCTGCATGCCAGAAAGGCTCGCCGGGCAAGGCCCGGAAGGAGAAGGCACGCTACTCGTAGCGCTCGAGGTTCATGAAGATCTCACCAGGGGTCATTCTCGAGAGGTCTCTTCTGAGACGTACGGATCCGATGAGCTTTCTCATGCCCCTGCCGATCTGGGACACTCCGACAGTGACGAGTGCCGCAGTACCGTAGAGAAAGAGGTCTCCCGGGTGCCTGCCGAAGTCCTGCGCTGTCTTGACCGAGAAGAGAAGGCTTGCGGTTCCGCGGCCCACACTCTTCAAGCCGCGGTCCCAGAGCTGGACCGGGCGCACCTCACTGACAAAGTGCCCGGCAGCAGCATCAAGGCTAGCCGATAGCGTATCGATCCTTCTGACGGTCATGAAGGGTGGCCTATCACGCAGCTCAAACGAGTGAAGCCTGAAGTCCACGGTCCTCTCTAGTGCCATAAATATACCCGATGGGTCAGAAATGACTTTGTTATGGGTAAAGTCGGCAAAAGTGCTATATAAGCCTTTTGTCTATCCTCACTTCGTCAGATAACTTTATTAACCCTGATAACGATCTATTAGACCATGGACAGCCTTCAGGAAAGAATAGCCGGAGAGATGGCTCTATCCGAGAGCCCCGGCTCAACCATGAAGAAGTGGAGGGAGCTCTTCGGCATCTCGCAGATAGAGCTCGCGAAGTTCCTCAAGATATCAACTTCAACGATAAGCGACTACGAGGGAAACAGGAGGGCAAGCCCCGGAGTAGGTATAATAAAGAGGCTCGTCAATGCACTCGTGACTATAGACCAGCAGCGAGGCGGCGAGGTCATAAGGAACCTTGAGAAGTTCAACAAGGAGGATACAAAGACCCCGTTCTACTTCATACACGACTTCTCGGCCCCCATAAGCGGAACAGACTTCGCGAGGCTTATCGATGCCAAGATAGTCGCGAACCCGAGCTATCTGGATTCAATGAAACTGTTCGGGTATACGCTCATAGACTCGCTTAGGGTCATCCTGGAGATATCCCCAAATGAGTACCCAAAGCTCTTCGGAACAACGAACGAGCGCGCATTCGTCTTCGACCAGGTCAGCACGGGAAGGTCGCCGATGGTCGTGATACGCGTGGCCCCGATAAAGCCGAGGCTCGTCGTGGTGCAGAATCTCGACCAGGTCGACAAGCTGGCGATAAAGATCGCGCAGATAGAGAAGATACCGCTGCTTACCACGAAGCTCGGGACGGACGAAGTCAAAATGCGACTCAACAATATCTGAGAACCACTGCTCTTCTATCGGCCCCGGTTATGGGGCGAGGATAAGCATCGCTCCTAGCAACAAAAAGGATTAAAAGGCACAAAGGCCAAATAGACTTGATAATCATGATGCCTAATCTTGACCCAAGGTCGATAAAGAAGATGATGGACCGGATGGGTATAAAGAGCGACGAGATAGACGCGCAGCGGGTGATAATAGAGGGGAGGGAGAGCGACATAGTCGTCGAGGCCCCGCAGGTGATAAGGATACAGGCGCAGGGCACCACCTCATTCCAGATCAGCGGTGATGTGACCGAGAGACAGAAGCAGATCGAGAAGGTCGAGATCAGCGACGACGATGTCAAGCTCGTGAAGGAGCAGTCGGGAGTTGGCGACGATGATGCCGTCAGGAAAGCGCTCGAGGACTCGAACGGCAACATCGCCGAGGCAATACTGAAGCTCAAGGGAGGGGGCTGACCGGGCTTCCCGGAAGAATTCTCTGCAGCGAGTCCTCATTAAGGAATTCGGATATGGATACGACTTTGGCGCCGGTTATCACAGAGTACTCATCGCGCTTGCCGTTGTTGACTATCACGAGAATATTTGCATAGAGCGCGCCCCGCTTCCTTATCATCTCCTGTGTGCTCTCGATCCTCTTCATCCCCGTCTCGTACTCGATGGCGATCCTCTTACCATTAACTATCGCTATGAGGTCAGGCCCGTAGGAACTGTTGTATACGGAACACTTCACCCCGAGCCTCTCCAGATGGCGCCTTATCACTTCTATGCATATGTCATGCTCTGCGGAGTTCCTCCTCATCGAGATGTACCACGGTCCGTCGTACCTGCTCCAACCCTCAAGATCGTATCTCGAGATGTTTCCGTTCTTCACCATCTCGTCAAGTTTTCTGTCGACCTCGATCCTCGCTAGGCCCTTCGCGGAGATCTCATCGCGCAGCTCTCCGAGCGGCCTCCCGCGCCTTGAGAGCTTTATCACCTCGTAAGAGATGCACGGCCTCTCCTCGCCGCTCTTGTCGAACCTCACTATGAAGGGATTGTGCTCCAGCGAATCCATCACCACGGCGCTTCCCCTCCCGAGCGAACGGATTGCCTTCTTCACCTCTGCAAACCTGTTCAGCTCCGTGCCTCCTGCTATCAGATTGGCCAGGTAGTTAAGCTCCTCTGGTTCCCTCTGGTAGAAGGAGATGAAGAGCGAGGCATTGGTGCGTATCTCCGGTTCGATGCTCTTCGCCCTCTGGGCCATGGCGATTATTCCCATCCCGTACTTTCTTCCCTCTGCCGCGATCCTTCCGGCCACCGACCTCTGGCCAAGCTTCTCGGCCTCGTCGATGACTATGTAGAAACCGCCTCCATCCCTTTTCTCTGAGGCAAGCATCCTGGAGTAGACCTTTCTGAGGAAGCCCTCGATGTACACGGACTGGGCCTCGTTAGTGTGGAGCCCCGAGAGGAGGAAGACGCTGTTACCGGACATTACCCTATCCATCTCCGTGCTCCTCGAGAACGCTCCGGTGTCAATGAGCGAGAGCCTCCTCGAGAGGCCGTCTAGTATCCTTGCCTCCGCTGTTCCTGCGTGCTTCTTGAAGATGCTCATCGTGTAGAGAAGGTCGTGTATGTTCGGCGGCCTGCCTAAACTTCCCATCCTCGTGTAGGTGAACATGATGCACCTGTAGAGCTCGTAACCCTGCACCTCCCCGAGCCTGAAGATCCTCTTGAACATATTGGTGAGCTCGTTTGCGCGCTCCTTCTCGCTCGCCCCGTCGAGCTCAAATATGTTTATGCCGTTGTACGATGCGTCGTATACCTCGGCTCCCATCGACTCAGCGATGCCGAGGTACTCGTTGTGGGGATCGAGTATCGCAACCCTTGCTCCATTCCTGGCGATCTCCCTTATCATGACCTTGCACGCATTTGACTTTCCGCTCCCGCTCTCTCCCACTATGGCCACGTGGGGATTCATCCTCCTTCCTAGGCCGAGTTCCATCCTCCGGAAACCAGCACTCTTCCAGTGCCATGAGGGCTTGTCCGAGTACGCCCTGCGTATGCGGAGGGTCCTGGTAATGTCTCCTATTCCTGTATGCACGCCGTTCGCGTTTAGCACATTTCTCAATATACTATGTATCATATCTCCAATCATACTACCACCGGATTCAGTCTGACATATGACAAAATAACAGAAAACTGCAAATAATTTGTAAAAATTCCCGAAGCTTTAAATAGGAGCCGTACGCACTATATGCTGTAACAAATGGGTGGATGGATGGACACGAAGAACAAGTTTGCTCTTACCGTATCTGGATACTTTGGATTCCTTGCCTCGATAGCCACGGTGATGGCGAGTGCGCTAGGGGTCATAGGGGGTGCAGCGATATTCCTGTTCCTCGTATCGTTCGTTGCCCTTGCTGTTGGCGGGGTGGCCAGGGTGCTGTGACCGGCACTTCCGCCTAAAAAGTAGAGAAGCTTTATATACCTGAACAAGTGCAAATAGAAGTAGCAATTATGGGATGCATTATGACAAGCCAGAGAGCCGGAGGCGGCGGAGAACACGCGCCATAGATGCCGCTGTCATATAATTCATATCTTAGATAAGTCTATTGGCTCCCTCTCATCTTCTCCTTTTGACTCCTCATAATTGACTCTGGACACCGGCGCAAGGGTCTTGTACGTATCAACCAACCTGCGGTACTGCGGGGAGTAGGTCCGGTCAAATCTCCTTAGGCAGAGAGAGCCAACAACGAGATCCGTTGCTATCAGGACATGGTTCTCGATTCCATCGACGCTCTTCTCAAACTTCTCGAGAAGGCCCTGCACCTCTCCCTCCTCCAGGACCGGCATTATGAACATGACGCATGTAGGCGTCTGGATATCGCTGACGAATGCGTACTTGTTTATCAGGGATCCGTCGCTTATGATCTCATTGAGAAAACCCGCTCTCGTGTCCTCGAGCTTCTTGCCGTTGAGCACCCTCGCCAGGACTATCGCGTAGTACTTCACGTTTATGCCGTCAAGGCTCACCGTCACCCGCTTTAGCGTGCCCTTCTTCTTGAGCTTGTAGTAAGAGTAGAGCGCGGCCCCGCTGTCGTATCCGTGCCTCCTGTCTATCTCGGCAAAGTCGACTGAGCCGTTGGCGTTAAGCTCTATGAGCACTTCCGCATCCCTTGGGGTCAGCTCGTCAGATTGCGGTTGCGGCGAGTCCCTGCCGCGCTTCCACACCCTATCGCTTATCACCTTCGACGCGGCCGGCCTCACTGGCATGAAACCATAGTCGTAGAATGCAGTTGTTGTGTACCACTCCGATGTATACTTCCCCAAAAAAGTCTCGCTGCGCATCCTCCATATGAAGTCTGCGACGTCCCTCGCGCTTCTCGCAAGGAACGAGACCATCATGTCATACTCCCCGTTGGTCACCATGACCAGCTGAACGACGGGCTCGTTGGCCATAACCTCCTTTATCTCATCGATCCCCGGTTTCTTGCCCGTGAATTTAATCAGCGTGATGTACGTGAGGTAGCCCAGCTTCTCCATGTTTATCTCGGCGAGATACCTTATCCCGTATCTCTTGACAAGGCGCTTGATCCTGTTATAAGCCGTGTTCTTTGGTATGCCGGCCAGCTCTCCTAGGAACGAGTATGTTGCTCTGCCGTTCATGCTGAGCGACGTGACCAGCTTCAGGTCGGTCTCGTCAGTCGCTTCCGTCGCGTTTATCCCGATATGCTGCACCTCTGCCGTCTTCTC